>CAZRIB010000006.1:5139-20921 GCA_964600035.1 uncultured Ardenticatenaceae bacterium
GTATCAACGGTTTGTGCGCCAACCGGCAGCACCAAAGCAAATAAAATAGTCAATAAAATGGTAACAAACAGTATCTGTTTTGTTTGTTTATCTGACGTTGTTTTCATGAATCCCTCTCTGTTCCCTAATCTCCTGTCACGGCCGTAACCGGTCTGCGAGAAACGGCCGTTACCACACGGCGCTTTCTATCCGGCCAGGCAGCCACCAACGTCCCAAACATAAATATAAAGCCACCTGCCCAAACCCAGTTAATCAACGGATTCAAATAAATCCGCAGCGTCGCCGAATCAGCCGACGTCGGTTCCCAATCAACCAGCAGCACATACAAATCCTCCACTATCGTCGAACGGGCATCAGGAATCGTCATAGGCTGCCCTGTACGCGTATAAAGCTCCGTACGCGGCGCCAGCGACGTCACATACTCACCGCCCCGCAGCACATCAATAGACGCTTCCGTAATCAGCAAATCATCCGGGCCAGGGTAACGCGTTGCCCCATTAAATACAACTGTATACTGCCCGACCTCAACAGATTCGCCATTCTGCAAGCGCATTTGTGTTTCCTGCTGGTACAGTTCTGTGCCAATAATGCCAACACCCATTACCAACACACCAATATGAATCCAGTACCCGCCATAACGCCGTCTGTTCCGCGACATCAGAGTTGTAAAGGCCGTAAACACATTTTCACCGCGCTGCATCCGTGCTTTGGTTCCTTTCCAAAATTCCAAAATTGTCAGCGTCAAAGAAAAAGTGACAATAAAGAATCCCAGCAAAGCAGCCCAACGACGAACACCAAACGCAAACAAGACGATCACCACACCCAAACTAAACAGTGCAGGCCAACGCAGCGACATTTCCAAACGCTTGGTGCTGGTTTTGTACCACATGGTCAATGGGGCAACACCCATCAACAGCAGTAATGCCGCAAACAAAGGTGCCAGTGCCTGCTCATAAACAGGCGCACCAACAAACCCTTTCTCTCCAGTCACCAATTCAGAGAAAATGGGGTAATACGTAAACAAAAACACAATAACCAAAATGGTAATGATCAAGAAATTGTTATAGAGGAAGGCCGCTTCACGCGAAAGCAAGGAACTGACACTGTTTTTAGATGCCAATGCTTCTCGGCGTTGTGTCATCCAATACAATGAAAAGACAAACATAATGGCAATAAAGCCAAAGAACAATGGCCCAATGGCTGACTGGGCAAACGCATGAACCGAAGAAATAACACCACTGCGAACCGTAAACGTCCCCAGGATAACCAAACAATAGGTCAATACAATCAACACCATATTCCACATACGGAACATGTTTCGCTTTTCCTGAATCATTACGGAATGCAAAAAGGCGGTTCCTGCCAGCCAGGGCATCAGGGAAGCATTTTCAACCGGATCCCAAGCCCAGTAGCCACCCCAACCCAACACGTCATAAGCCCAGCGCCCGCCCAGAATTAACCCCAGGCTCAAAAATAACCAGGCTACCAGTGTCCATCTACGGGTTGTGCGAATCCAGCCATCATCCAGTTTACCGGCAATGAGGGCTGCAATGGCATAACTGTAGGGAATAGTAAAACCGACAAACCCCAGGTAAAGCATAGGGGGGTGAATAATCATTCCGGGATGGCGCAGAAGAGGGTTAAGGCCGTTGCCATCTAATGGCACAACTGCCATACGTGCGAATGGATTTTCGACAAAGGAGGAAATAGCCAGGAAAAATATCTGGGTAAAGCTGGAAACAATTAGAACATATGGCATCAGTTCTTTTTGCTCCCGCCATTTCATCAACATGGCTGTGGATGTAAACACCGAAAGCAGTAAGTTCCAGAATAACAGAGAGCCGGCCTGCCCACCCCACAATGCAGTTACTTTCAAATAGGTTGGCTGCTCAATGCTGCTGACTCGCGCAACGTATTCAATTGAGAAGTCGTTTGTCAGTAGTGAGTAGATGAGGGCACCAGCCGCAATGAGAATAAGGGGGAATGTGAGGATGGTGGCGTTGCGGGCGCTTTCTATAAAGGAGTGGTTGCCTGTTTTTTGACCGTACCAGGCGGCCACGGCCGAATAAATTGCTGCCGCTAATGCAATGTATAAAGCCACGTGTCCAAAATCTGCAATCATATTGTTATCCTTCCTTAAAACACGCGTTAGTAATCCAAGGCGCGTCTTTCGTTTTCCGATTTTTTGTCAGGTAAATACCTGATAGATAACGGTTTGCTTGGGTAATTGGCAAAAACGTGATTTTCTGATTTCTAAAAACATTTTGCCGATTACCTAAATACGGGTGTTTATTTTAATTTTGAATGCTTTCTTATGTTCGTGTTGTTAGTAACCAGTTCAGAACGATTAAGGTCACCATCATGCCTAAAAAGAGGCCTAATAATGCAGAGGTGCGGGCGATGGCGAGGTTGACGTTGGCGCTCACCAGGACAAGCCCCAAAAGGCTGGCCCCCATTGACCGTAGTAATGTGGTGAGTGACGGCCGTATAAACACCAGACTCATGATCGTGCCGGCCCCGGTGCTGGCCAGCACCATTTGGGACATTGTCAGCGCGGGTAATGGGAACCATGCAAAGTAAACAATCATCACGGCCGTTCCCAACAGCCCCCACAGCGTTACCCGCCGCCAAAATGGATTTGTTAACTGCCGCAGCCAAAGCGCAGCCAGCAAGCCAATAATCGCCAACGTCAGGGTATATCGGGATAGTGCCTGAGTTTGCACAGGCGCATCTGTGCGGTAAAGCTGTCCCATGTACCAGCCCAGACCGGTACTGCCGCCAACCGCAGTGCCTATAAATGGAAATGTACGGAACAAGGTGGTGATAACGGCCGAAATCCGGCGGCTGTAGCGGTGAATCAGCATCAGCAGCCAGCCAACAAAATAGCCAAACCCACCGCTGCTCACAGTCCAAAAGAGGACTTTTTGCCAAAACTGGGAAGAGCCAATGCCATAACGACCCGCCTCAAATTGAGAAAGAAACAATACCAGCAGGCTAATGATAATGCCAGCCACTGCCAGAGACACCGACAACAGCACAGAGGGCAAGGCTGCCGTCACCACCGCAACCAGCCGCCATTGAGGCCGTTTAATCTGTTTCAATCGGGCTGGTAGATGGACAAGCCACCTGCCTGCCCATGCCCCAACCAGTGAAAGAACGACGGCCAGTTGGGCTTTGAAGGTGGGGTTGGCAGCCGCCACAACGGCCGTTCCCAGCAGCAGCCCGCCAACCACGCCCAACGTTATCCCTACCCATTCACGTGTTGTAGGGGCTTTGGTCAACAGCACCGTTGTTTGGGAACGGCCGTATTGCCCAAAAACACCCAGCAATCCAAACAGCCAAACCCCCAAAAAATACGCCGCCAGTCCCACAACCAAAACCAGGGACAAAGGAAGTGCCAGCCTCATCGCCCCAAACATACCGAGCAACGAAACCAGCACCCCACCTGACCAATATCTTCGTTGAGCAACCCTCGAAAAAGGCATTATGAACGATTAAAGATTAAAGATTGACACTAAATTCAATCTCCAATTCATTCTCTAATTCTGCGTACCTGCATCACCAGGATGCGTCAGCCCTTGCTCTTGAAACTCCTCATAACGCGTCGGGCATTTCAACATCACGCCGCCAGGATTTGCCATAAAGACACCATTTTCATCCGCACGTCCTTCAACCAACGCCTGCGCTCTGTCTTGCAGCAAATCTGGCATCGGCTCATTCATCGCCACAATCGTCAGGCGCTGCCCCGGATTATCAATGTTGTCAACAATCTGAAATTCCAAACGGGATGTATGGTCATCAATTTGCTCAAATTTGATGCTGTCACCCAAAACCCAGCCAGATACACGCAAATCACGACCAACAAGGCGGCTTTGTTCAGCATAAAATTCATCAACTGTTTTATACAACTGGGTGCTGCCACTCATGGCATTTACCACCAAAAATGCAATGGCGGCCACCAAAACAATCCCGCCAACGATAAATTTAATCCGGTTATTCTTGTTTTCTTCTAAAACAAGGTCACCCTGGTTTGTCCATGTTGTGTTTGCCATATTTATCTCCTGTGAAAATGTTGATTGATACTTGATGATTAAAGATTAAAGCGAGTGGCAAGTGACAGGCTGCCAGTCAATTTGTACAACCAGCCCGGTCACCTCATTCCTCTTCATCCCAATCAATCTCATCCCAATCAGTTTCGTCTTCGTCTTCTAAAATCTCCAGCGCCCTGTCTGCCATATCTTCGGGAACCATGACATAGCCTGTTCCTAAAAGGCCAATGGTTAATCCGAAAGATTGTCCGGCGCTTTCTTGCCAGGCCCGCACCGGAATTCCTTCTGTTTTTAGACGGTCGGCCATAATTTGCGCAGGCGCCAAACCTGGCGTACGCGCCACAACAACCCATTTTACTCCTTCGTTTTTGCCGGGAGTGGTTTCCTGGGTTTGGGATTCGTTATCGGGTAGTGCGGATGACAAGGCCATGTTTCCTCCAATCTGTTCCCGCTTTTGTTTGACAGTCATTGATTCGATTATACTTGGTCATGTCAAAATAATAACTAAATGCCAGATTAATGCTTGCTGGCTGAGGCGTTATTCAATAATCTCTTATGTACGGCCGTTTGCTTCAAAATTATTGGGGAACACACGATTGTTAAAAAACCATTGGCTATCAGTATAGGTTAGCTATCACCTCCCGTCTACCGTTTTGCGTCACAGAACCCAAGTGATGAAGGTCACTGATTACTTATCATTAAACCCCACCTTCCATAAGATTTTATTATTTGATGTGTAAATGTATCTGTTCAGATGGAACACAGAGTTACACGAAGAATGCGCAAAGTTACACGGAGAACAAAGCGTTTTTCTCTTTTTTCTCAGCGAAACTCCGTGATTTCTCTGTGAATCTCTGTGTAACTGAATGCTTACTGTAAACGCTCGCTGCATTGTCACGGCCGTTTCCCAATGCTAGAATCCATTCATACACCAAACCAATTAATACTTTTGCATCACACATCACCACGTCGTTTATAAAAAAGGAAAGTAACGGTACCATGACCACAGTCCAAGACCTAGACGAACTACTCGACATGCTGGATGCCAGCCGCGAACAACTCCTCATTGTCATAGAACCCCTGTCCGACGACGAGCTTATGCAGCCCGGCGTCGTAGGCGATTGGTCAATTGCCACCACACTGGCACTGCTCACCGCCTGGGAAGCCGAACTGGTTACCGGACTAATGAAAATAGACCAGGGCAAACGGCCAGACCGCTTACTGCAAATTTTGAAAAACCCGGCCCCCTTTATAGAAAACACAGTTGAAGAAAGCAGCGATCGGCTGCTGGATCAAATTTTCACAGATTGGCAGCACGTGAGAGTAAAATTAGAAGGCTGGCTGGAAGGGTTTTCTCATCGGGAACTCATCCAACCTGGCCGTTTCAAATGGTTCAAAGGCAAATCATTGGCCGATGTTGTACTGCAAATGACTGTACAGCAAGAAGAAAAATATGTGGATGCGATGGCCGCTTTTGCTAACAAAGTGACTGCGGCTGGGAATTCGGCCGTTTCTGACACCATCATTCCTTTAACCACCATCTACCCGGAGCAAGACGATGACAACAACCACTCAAATTGACACGGCCGTATACAATGCCGCCCACCAAAACGCCATCATCGTAGACCGCAGCGACATTGGCGTTATCAAAATTACCGGCGAAAGCAGGCTGGACCTCATTCACCGCATGTCTACGCAAAAGATCAACGGTCTCCAGCCCGGCGAAGGCACAGCCACCATCCTCACCACCGACATTGCCCGCATCATCGATCGCCTCATTCTTTACGCAGACAAAGAAGCCGTCTACGCCTTCACCAGCGAAAACAATGCCGATGCCGTTATTCGTTACCTGATGCGCTACGTCTTCTTTAACGACGATTTTCACATGCAAGACCTGAGCAGCGAAACGGCCGTATTCGCCATTTACGGCCCCCAAGCCGCCAACTACCTCCAGGCCGCCGGCTTTCCAGAAACCGACCTCCCCCGCCACCACTGGCGGCAGGCAGCCCTGCCAAACGCCACCGCCTGGCTCCACCGCACAGACCCCATCGCCGGAGACGGCTATTTCATCTCCTGCAAACAGGCAGACAAAACGGCCGTTTACCAAACCCTGCTCAACGCCAACATCATCCCCGCCACACCAGAAGCCTACGACTACCTGCGCATCGAACACACATGGCCCCGCTTCGGCCACGAACTCACCAGCGACTACATCCCCCTGGAAGCCAACCTTTGGGACGACATCTCCTTCAGCAAAGGCTGCTACATCGGCCAGGAAATCATCGCCCGCATGGAAAGCCGCAACCGCATCACCAAAAAACTCGTCCGCCTACAGCCCCAGGCCCCCGTCACCCCGCCTGTGGCACTTACAGCCGATGGCAAGCCGGTCGGCACACTCACCTCAGCCGCCAATGGCCCCAACGGCACAATCGCCCTCGGTTACGTCAAAACGGCCGTTCTCGACACCCCAAACACCACCCTCATGGCAGGTCAAACACCCGTCAAAATCAGCCAACTTTAACAGGCTCTCATACACCTGCACCAAACCGTCCGAAAGTCGTAAAAACCCCCGCATTCAGGTATAATTACGCGGGAAATTTTCCCCTATCTATGCACATAAAAACCACCTGCTACGGCCGTTACCCAACGGCCCCAAAGCAATTGCGGAACACACACCGCAGCGGAGGAAACACTTGGAAATCGGTACTGTAAGCTCCATAGACATAAACAGCGAAATGCGCAACTCTTACCTCGATTACGCCATGAGCGTCATCGTGGCCAGAGCCTTACCAGATGCCCGCGACGGCCTCAAACCCGTCCATCGTCGCATCCTCTACGCCATGCACGACATGGGCATCCGCGCCAACACCCCCCACCGCAAAAGCGCCCGCATCGTCGGTGAAGTACTTGGTAAATACCATCCACACGGCGACTCATCCGTCTACGACGCAATGGTGCGCATGGCACAAGAATTTTCCATGCGCTACCCCCTCATAGACGGGCAAGGCAACTTTGGCTCCATAGACGGCGACAGCGCCGCCGCCATGCGTTACACAGAAGCCCGGCTGGCACGCATTGCCAACGAACTGCTGGAAGACATCGACAAAGATACCGTCGATTTTGCACCCAACTTCGACGACAGCCTGCAAGAACCAGAACTCTTGCCAGCCCGCCTGCCCAATCTCCTGCTAAACGGGTCTGCCGGTATCGCCGTAGGCATGGCAACCAACATCCCACCCCACAACCTTACCGAAATTTGCGATGCCATTGCCTACCTCATCGACCGGCAAGATGAATGGGATGATGTCACACTGGATGACCTGATGCAGTTTGTCAAAGGGCCAGACTTCCCCACTGGCGGCATTATTGCCGGCACAGAAGGCATTCGCAACGCCTACGCAACCGGACGCGGCCGTATCGTCATGCGTGCCGTTGCCCACATCGAACCCCTGCCCCGCAACCCAGACCGTCAGCGCATCAACATCACCGAAATTCCCTTCCAGGTAAACAAGGCCATGCTCATCGAGCGTATCGCCGAACTGGTCAACAAAGGCGTCATCACCGACATCTCCGACCTGCGCGATGAATCAGATCGCAACGGTATCTCTATTGTGGTAGAGCTAAAACGCAACACCCAACCCATGAAAGTGCTCAACCAGCTCTACAAACACACTTACCTCCAATCCACCTTCGGCGTACAAATGCTGGCTTTGGTAGACAAACAACCGCGACTCCTGTCACTTAAACGCGCCCTCCAAATCTACATCGACCACCGCGCCAACGTCATCACGCGCCGCACCCAGTTTGAGCTGGACAAAGCATTACGCCGTCAGCATGTTCTGGAAGGCCTCCTCATCGCTCAGGATAACCTGGATGCCGTTATCCAAACGATTCGCCGCTCACCAGACGCAGATACAGCGCGTGTTCAGTTAATTGAGAGCTTCAATCTTACTGAGGTGCAAGCTACGGCTATTTTGGATATGCAGCTTCGCCGTCTTGCCGCCCTGGAGCGCCAAAAAATCATAGACGAACACCGGGAAGTGTCTGAACAAATCGATTACCTGCGCTCCATTTTGGCCGACAAAAAGAAAGTTTTGGCCCTTATCCGTGAAGATGTCATGGACATCAAGGAAAAGTATGGTGATGAACGGCGCACTGAAATAGCCTTTGGCATGGATTCTGACCTCGATATAGAAGATTTAATTCCAGATGAGGATGTGTTGGTTTCCATTACTCGTCGCGGTTTCATTAAACGCACACCTGTCGCCGCTTATCGTAAGCAGCAGCGCGGTGGTAAAGGTCTCATCGGCATGGGCCGCCGTGACGAAGACCAATTGGAGCACCTGTTTGCAGCAGGCTCTTTGAATACCATTCTTTTCTTCTCGGATAGAGGTAAGGTTTATTCTGAGAAAACTTACAATATTCCGGAGCTTGACCGGACGGCGAAAGGTATTTCGTTGATGAATATCCTGCCGCTTATGCCGGAAGAAAAGATTACGGCCGCTTTGCCCGTGCATGATTTTGGTGAGGCTGAATATCTCACCATGATTACACGAAAAGGTAAAATCAAGCGTGTGAATGTGAGCATGTTTGAAAATGTCCGCCCCAGCGGTCTGATTGCCATTAACCTGGATGATGATGACAGCCTGGGCTGGGTAAAGCTGACAGCCGGTGGTCAGGATTTGATTTTGGTTAGTGAACAGGGCAAGGGCATACGCTTTAGTGAAGAAGATGTGCGCCCGATGGGACGGAATGCCATCGGTGTGAATGCGATGAAGCTGGATAAGTGGGATGCCATTGCCGGTGCTGATGTGGCCGCACCCGGAAGTGATGTTCTGATTGTTACGGAAAAAGGATATGGCAAGCGCACGCCTGTGGATGATTACCGGCGGCAAAACCGGTATGGTTCCGGGGTGCGGGCAATGAATTTGTCGCCGGAGCGGACGGGCAAGATTGTGAGTGCGCGTGTGGTGACAGATGATGATGAAGTGACGTGTATCTCTTGTGAAGGGATTATTTTGCGTACGGCCGTAAACACCATTTCGCGTCAAGGCAGGCACACACAAGGTGTTCGTGTCATGGATTTGCGTGGAGAGGATTTGGTGGCTTCTGTTGCTGTTGTTCGTGAAGGGAAACTTTCCCGTGTAAACGGCGACAATGGCGAAGAGGAAGAAGCTCTGGAAACGGCCGTTGCCCCACAAGCCGCCGCCGACACAACATCATAAATAAAATTCTCGTTCATTCAATTCAAAAAGGGGCGCAGTGCGTCCCTTTTTTGTACCGTTTAACCGAATTTCCTATAGGTTTGCCACTGTCATACCCTATACTTTAGAGTGTGTCACAAGCGCAGCAGTGTCCGAAACGCCCCATGTGACCAACTCACAAGTTATCAAGGTATAACAGGCCAGAAACGGCCGTTTCTTGCAGAAGGGAGACACCATGATAGAAGGCGAACTCGGAAAAATCCTCGCCCCGGTAACCAAAGTAGAAAATTTGGGCATTCCCACCGGCTTAATCAACGAAATCATTTTAAGACTCATCTTCAACGAAGGCGTTGTAAGCGTTTCAAAAGTAGCCGAAATCACAGGCCTGCACATCAGCATCGCCGATGACCTACTCAGCCACATGAAACAAGAACATCTGGTTGAAGTCACCAATGCTGGCCATCTCGGCAGCCTCAGCTTTTCCTATTCACTCACACAAAATGGCAAAAAGCGTGCTCAAGATGCTTTTAACCGCAGCCAATACGTTGGCCGACTGCCCGTCTCCCTGGAAAGCTACACCAAAGCCATTCTGCTGCAAACAAAAGAGCGCAAAAGAATCACCCCCAGCCAGGTACAAAAAGCACTCGGCCACCTCATATTGCCTGAAACTTTTCACCGGCGCATTGGCCCGGCCGTCAACGCAGGCAGTTCCCTCTTCCTCTACGGCCCTCCCGGTAACGGTAAAACAACCATCGCCCAAGCCATTGCCAACCTGCTTTCCAAAGATGAACCAATTTGGCTGCCAGATGCCATCACTGTGGGCGGCCAAATTTTGCGTATCTTTGACCCATTAGTACATATCCCACTGCCCCAAGATGATGTTCTGTTTCACACCGGTACAATTCACACCAAACCCGGTGTTTCCAACAAACCAAAAATTGATAACCGCTGGCGGCTATTTCAACGGCCGGCCGTCATGGTTGGTGGTGAATTAACAATGGATTCATTAGACCTACGCTATGAACCCATTGCCAAAATTTATGAAGCGCCCCTACAGCTCAAAGCAAACGGCGGCATGTTCCTCATCGACGATTTCGGCCGTCAGCAAATCAGTCCACAAGAATTACTCAACCGCTGGATCGTTCCTCTGGAAAGCAACATCGACTTCTTACGCCTGCAATCCGGGCAAAGTTTGGAAGTCCCCTTCAGACAGCTCATTGTCTTTTCCACAAACCTGGATCCAAATGATTTGGTTGATGGCGCGTTCCTGCGCCGTATTCAAATGAAAGTAGAAGTTGGCGGCCCCAATGAACGGCTCTTTTACCAAATTTTTGTCAAATCTTGTGAGGCCTATAATGTGCCTTTTGACAAGAAAAGCTTCATTCACCTGCTGCAAAAATGGTATCGTGACACAGGCCGGGTGATGCAAGCAGTTCATCCCCGCGACATCATCAAAATTGTGATTGCCATTTGTGATTACGAAAATACACCGGTTCAGCTAACTCCAGAGTTAATTGACGAAGCATGTGCCAGTTACTTTGTGGACATAGATGATTTACCGGCAAATCGCAACATGATGAATGGCATTAAACCGGTGCAAAAAGCGCAGGCACAAATGAGCATGAGCAACTAAGTAAGTGCCCAGGAGTAACGAGAATAAAAAAGACGGCCGTAAAAAAGCCGTCTTTTTACATTTCCCAAAAAACCAAACAAACAGCTAACCTTGCAGCAAATCAGTAATCCCCCGAATGACAGACCCTTCACCAGACTGCTTGCCGCCAACACTGGGCGCATTTTCCAAAATGCGGTCGGCCAGGCGTGAAAACGGCAGTGATTGCAGCCACACACGCCCCGTGCCCTGCAAAGTCGCCAAGAACAACCCCTCACCGCCAAACAGCATCGACTTCAAATTGCCAGCCCGCTGAATGTCATAGCTAATCGTTTTCTCAAAAGCCACAATACAGCCCGTATCCACACGCAATGTCTCGCCATTCAAGCGCTTTTCCACAATTGTGCCCCCTGCATGAATAAACACCATGCCATCGCCCCGCAAGCGCTGCAAAATAAATCCTTCGCCCCCAAACAACCCGGCTCCCAAACGTTTGTTGAAAGCTATGGACACTTCTGTACCCAGTGCTGCCGCCAAAAATGAATCTTTTTGGCAAATCAACTCACCGTTGGCCTCATCCAAATCAATGGCAATAATTTTTCCCGGATAGGGTGCGCCAAAAGCCACATGCCGTTTTCCCTGACCGCCGTTTGTAAAATGAGTCATAAACAACGATTCGCCAGTGAATGCTCTTTTCGCCATGCCGCCCAATTTATCCAAAAAACCTGCATTCGGTTTGGAGCCATCCCCCATTTTTGCCTCAAATGTAATTCCTTCTTCCATGTACATCATTGTGCCCGCTTCTGCAATAACCGTCTCTTTTGGATCTAATTCAACTTCAACGAATTGCAGATCATCGCCAAAAATTTGGTAGTCAATAACATGGCTGGTTGGCATTTTCTTGTCTCCTTTTTGTTTAAACTGCCGTTATCAATTGGGTAACCATTTTTAGTATAGGGGCTGGAATCATGAAACACAATAAGCTGATTAACAGTTGGTCTGAAATAAAAAAGGCTGGCTCCTGTGAGGAAACCAGCCTTTCGTCTGTTGAAATTGATGTATCGTTTATTGGGCTGCTAACGCCTGCACGGCCGGACGGAATTTATACCCATAAACAATCATCCCTTCCGGGCCATCGGTACGCAGTTTGCGGGTGACCATCTCCAATGGCATACCAATGTATACTTCGTCTTCATTAACATCGGTCAATTGGGCGGTCACGATTGGGCCTTCTTCTAATTTGACCAACGCGACCATGTAGGGTGCGTTATGCTCAAAACCGGCTGGCGCATCATAAATGGTGGTGTATGAGTACACTTCGCCCAGCCCGGTGAAGGTATACAGCTCCTGCGCCGGGGCTTCACATTCCAGGCAAACATCGCGCGGGGGGAAGAGCTTGACACCGCAGTTATCGCATGTTTCCCCAACCAATTGGTACCGCTGCTGTTGTAAACGCCAATGACGTGAAACTTCCATAACTTAAATCTCCTTGTACAGATGGCCTACACAGGCCATTCTTGCGATTACACTGTGCGGCAGAAATGGCTGCTGCACAGTTGTAATTTTATGCACAATGTCTCTCATTCTCTGCCAGTGACAGGTAAAAAGCTGTCAAAAGCTATCAAAATGGACTTTTTTATTGCCAATTATCCGTTATGTTAATTAACGAGGCGCAAAATGTGGGTCACGGCCGTTGCGCCGCTGCCGCCCAGGTTTTGAGCCATCCCGACTTTTGCCCCGTCGATCTGATTGTCTCCTGCCTGCCCACGAAGCTGGCGCGCCACTTCTACAATTTGGTACATGCCAGTTGCCCCCAATGGGTTACCGCGTGCTTTAAGGCCGCCAAAGGTGCTGATGGGAACACGGCCGTTTCGTCCAATCTCCCCATCCCTTGCCAGCCGCCAGCCTTGACCACGTTCCGCAAAACCAGCCGCCTCCAAAGAAAGCGCCGCCATAATCGTGAAAGAATCGTGCAGCTCAAACAAATCAACCTCATCAACAGAAACACCCGCCTGCGCCAGCGCCTTTTTGGCACTCAGCTCAGCCGCCCGCAGCCAGACGACATCCCGCCGGTCGTGTACAGCCAACGTATCCGTAGCAATGGCAGAACCGGCCACAGCAACGGGCTGGGGAACCATGTCCAGCGCCTTTTCCGTGCGCGTTACAATCACGGCGGCGGCGCCATCACCCAGTGGCGCAGCATCAAACAGGCTAACTGGCGTCGCCACTGCTGGCGCAGCAGCAAAACGCTCTGCCTTTAACTGGTTGCGGTACATAGCCAATGGATTAAGTGCGCCATTGGCATGGGCGTTCACACTAAACCCGGCAAAATCTTCCAGGGCAACGCCATATTCGTGCATATACCGGCGCATGATGAGGGCAGCCGCCCCGGCAGGGGTCAGGCCGTGAATGGCTTCATAATCGGCATCGAGCGCTGTGGCAGAAACGGCCGTAACCGGCGCACCCGTTGCATCCGTCACCTTCTCCACACCCACAGCCAGCGCCACATCCACCAAGCCACTCTTCACCGCCAACACAGCCTGCCGCAAAGCCGCGCCGCCAGAAGCACCTGCCGCCTCCACCGTCACCGACTCAATCCCGCGCAGACCGGCAAAATCGGCCACCAAAGCACCCAAATGATTCTGACCACTAACAGAACCGGCCAGCATATTCCCGACATAAATAGCATCCACCTTACTAATGTGGGCATCATCCAGCGCCGCCTCAATGGCATACCATGAAAGATGGCGGATTGACGTATTCCAATGCTCCTTCACTTCCGTTTGGCCAATGCCAATAATTGCAACATCTGTCATTTTTTTATTTCCGATTGGCGATTAACGATTGACGATTGACGGCAAAATCATCAATCGTCAATCCAAAATCGTAAATTAGCTCAGTTTCAACTTATCCCGATACCGCGTGTACGTGGCATAATCAATTTCTACCCGGCGGGCAATATACGCTTCCGTACTCGGCGCTTTGTCACGAATCTGCGGCAGCCGCTCCGTCACCTCCAAATCAAAGGCATCAGAACCAGCCCCGGAGCCATAACTTACCATCAAAATACGGTCGCCCGGCTGGGCAACATCCAAAATAGCAGTCAGGCCAATCATGGTTGAGCCAGAATACGTATTGCCAATGCGCGGGCTAAGCAGACCGGGCGCGATTTGCTCCGGCGAAAAACCGAGTTGTTTTGCCACACGCTGCGGGAATTTGGCATTGGGCTGGTGGAAAACCGCCCATTGGTAATCGGCAGATGTACGGCCGACTGCATCCATTAATGCTTCAGCCGCACCAATAATATGTTTGAAGTAGGCAGGTTCACCTGTAAACCGGTCGCCATGCGAAGGATATTCAGCATGGGCACGCCGCCAAAAGTCGGGGGTGTCTGTTACAAAGGAGTAAGAGCCGTGAATCAATACGGCCGATTCCTCCGCAGGTCCAATCAAAATGGCAGCACCACCGGCTGCGGCCGTGTATTCCAGCGCATCTCCTGGCCGCCCCTGTGCCGTATCCATGCCAATGGAAAGGGCATACCGTCCCATACCAGACCCCACCATCCCGATGGCTGCCTGCATCGCTTCTGTACCGGCTTTACAGGCAAATTCCCAGTCGGCGGCCTGTGTGTTGGGCACAGCGCCAATGGCCTCGGCCACAATGGTGCTGCTGGGTTTGACGGCGTAAGGGTGGCTTTCACTGCCTACCCATACCGCCCGAATTGCCTGTGGATTTACCCCGGCCCGCAGCATGGCATTTCTGGCGGCCTCAACAGACATGGTCACCACGTCCTCATCCAGGCCATTGACTGCTTTTTCTTTAATGGGAACGCCACCCGCCCCGCCCGTCCACATGCGGGCAATTTCTTTGGCGGGGATGCGGTAGCGCGGCACATACGCGCCATACCCGACAATGCCTACCGGTCTGTCGGGCTTCATTAAACCATCTGAGGGGTTGTAGTCGTTCATTTCTAATGCCTCTGTTTTCGATTAATTGATGATGCAGGCGTGATGATTAAAGCCATGCACCACTTAAATCTTCACTCTATTAATCTTTAATTTTCACCCGGCCATTTCCGTTGAAGCCGTTTGTGCCGTTACGGCCGTTTCCGTTTAACTGTTTCAATAATTCTTTGGCACGGGTCACACGGATGTTTTGTTCCTTAACCAACATATTGGCAATAAGATGCACCTTGTCGCCAACTGCACCAGCCGCCAAAGCCACCTGACGGGCATGCATGCGCATGTGGCCATGCTGAATACCTGTGGTAGCCAATGCTTTAATGGCCGCCAGATTTTGCGCCAGGCCAACGGCAACCATCACTTCAGCCAATTCTGCCGCCGAAGAAACATTCAAAATTTTCATGGCAACCTGGGCTGTGGGATGGACTTTCGTCGCGCCGCCGACAATGCCCACTGCCATCGGCAGGGTCATTTCGCCGTATAAATCACCATTTTCATCCACGTGCCAGTCGGTTAAGGCACGGTATTGGCCGCTGCGGGCGGCGTAGGCGTGTGCCCCGGCTTCAACAGCCCGCCAGTCGTTGCCGGTGGCAATACAAACGGGGTCGATGCCGTTCATAATGCCTTTATTGTGGGTGGCCGCCCGGTAGGGGTCTACCACGGCAAAGGCATTGGCTTCGGCGATGAGTTGGGCGACTTCTGTGCCGGTCAGTTCCAGGTCGGGACGCTCCAGCACGGCGGCGGGTACAGTGCAGCGGGCTGTGGACAGCCGTCTGTCGGTGAGGTTGGAGAGAATGCGCAAGTTGGTACGGCCGTTTGTCAGCCGCGCAATTTGGGGAGCAATGGTCTCAACGGCCGTATTGATGGCATTGGCGCCCATTGCATCACGGGTGTCGTAAAGCAGATGCACCACCAGCATATCCCCACGGAAGGTTGCCCCAGGGTGGATAATAACTTC
>CAZRIB010000006.1:20931-25106 GCA_964600035.1 uncultured Ardenticatenaceae bacterium
CACCAACATAGGGCCAACGGGAGAGTCCGGGAAAACGCGGGTTTCAATATCGCGTGCGCCGCCGCCCCGCCGCACAATGCTTTCGCTGCAGCTGTTGGCCAGTGCCATGAGTTCTTGCTTGCAGGCCTGAATATTGGCAACGGCCGTTTCCATGTCCGGCACATCCAACACCTGCACCTGACCAATCATCACCGGCTCGGTAGAAAATGTTTCAAAACCGCCCCCCGCCCGGATAAGCTTGGCGGCATGGCTGACAGCCGCCAGCACACTGGGTTCTTCCACCGCCATCGGAATGAGATAGTCACGGCCGTTAATTTTGAAATTAGCCGCCACTGCCAACGGCAAGGCAAACGTCCCCAGCACATTCTCAATCATGGCGTTGGCCTGTTCAGAAGCCAACCCACCGCCTGACAGCACTGCCTTTTCAGCATCGGTCAGGTCTGCCCATTCGGCAATGATTTCTATGCGTTCGGTTAACGGCCGTTTATAAAACCCTGGCAGTCGTGAACTTTTTTCTTTCACAAGCATCGCATTCCCTCGCTATTTCGTATTCCGTAATCCGTGTTTGGTATACGGACTGCGGATTACGGGTACTAGAACCTTACACAAACAACGGCAGAACGATTCTGCCGCGTTATCTAAGGTCTTTTATAACGTGGGAATGCTGTCAAAAGCTATCGGTTTATGATTTGGCAGGAATTTGGGAGGGAAAAGGCCGTTGTCCGTAAGCCGAATACGAACAACGGCTTACGATTAATTGCGCGTGGCGGTGATGGTTAAAGTGCCCTGGCTGACGGTAACGGCCGTTAACCCATATCCGGCAGGCAGTTGGCTCAAAAGCTCACCCAGCGTACTGTTCAACGTCGATTCGGCCGCATCCAGCAAAGCAGGCGGCACAGTCACACTGCCAACTGTGGCACTCAACACCTCAAATTGCAGCACGCCATTTTCCACATACGGCCGAAACGATGCCGTTAACTGCGCTGTCACCGGTGTCGTCACCGTTCCCGTCAACGTCACAATACCATCGGCAAATGAGACCATCGCCCCTTGCAAGGCTGGCGGCTGCCCCTGTTCAATCTGCGCCTGCTCCTTGGCCGCCAGCGCCTGGTTCATCTCCGCTTCGGTCATGGTATAGGTAATGTTGCCATTTTCATCCGGCTGCAAGGCGGCAATCTTCTCCTTTAATGACGCAATATCCACTGTGACATTGATGCCCGGCACCTGAGTCACCAAAGTGGCAGAAGCCTGTACCGTAGCCAATACCTGCCCACCCTGGGCAGCGGCCGTTGCGGCAACCACTTCGGCCGTAGCTGCCACCGATTCGGCCGTGGCCGCCAGCTCATCCACATTCCCCGCCGCCGCTTGCGCAGTGGCCGCAGCACTCGCCGCCTGCGTCCCTGCTGCATTCAAATCCACATCTGGCAAACTGGGCGTACTGCCCAATTGGCACGCCAACGCCAAAACCAACGGAACCAACAACAACACCAACAACCGACTGCTTAACTTGCTCATACCATTACTCCTTTTTTATGCTTTTTTCACCCTCATCGGTACCAATGGCCTTTTATCTGCTGCGCTGCCTCAATTACAATTTTGGCATGATAAACACGCAGCCTCTCAAACCACACTTACTTATTGTAGATGATGAAAGCTCGTTGGTGGAACTGTGCCAAATGATTCTGGAAGAAGCGGGCTTTCAGGTACGCGGCGCATACAGCGGCAAACAAGCCCTGCGCATGATTCGGGAGCAGCTCCCGGATATTATTTTGCTCGATGTGATGATGCCGGGAATGACGGGTATTGAAGTTTGTCAGGAAATCCGCAGCCAGTATAACGGCACACCCCACATTTTTATGTACACGGCCGATGACAGGGAAGAGACCCGCTGCAAAAGTCTGGATGCCGGTGCCAATGCCGTCATTTACAAAGATATTTCCATTCTGGACCTGCCCCGCAAATTGACAGCTTACATGAACCAGTAAAGGCACCTTGTGCCTGTATGCCGCTGCCTGCAAACCGGGCGGCTACAACTTTGTCAAAAAGGTTTGTGCCAGACCGCTGTTTTCGCTAAACAACTTCACCAAAATATCCACCAAAAACGGAAAGCGCATAAACGACCGTTGGTAAAAATACGACGTTTTCATGCTCTCCCACATGGCATCGTGGCAGCGCTGTTCATAAATACGCAAACTTTGGCGGGAAACATCCCCGCGCTGGAATGCTTCATCAATGGTTTGGGCGGCCAATTCTGCCGAAATCAGTGAGTTGTGAATACCACCGCCCGTTAGCGGGTTAATAAAACCGGCGGCATCACCAACCAGCAGTGCCCCATCAAAGGTGTGGGGGATGCCTTTTTGGGAGCCAAAATTTAGCTGCCATGTGGCAATGTTTCGCAGCTCGCCGCCCCGTTTGAGCCGCTTTTTAATGGCGGGCATGGCCAAAAATTGGTGCAGCATTTCCTCTAAACTGCGCTTCTTTTTGCGAAAGTGGTCCAGACGCATCCCCAACCCGATGTTGGCACGGCCGTTACCAATGGGAAAAATCCAGGCATATCCGGGCAGGATGTCTTTGTACAGATAAAACTCAACCAGCCCGGGCAGCTCTTCGATGTCGTCGATGTAGGCACGCAAAGCCACAGCCCGGTGTTTGTCTTGATGGCGTTGGTTTTCCGGACGAAGTGCCCGGCTGATGACTGAGGTTACGCCATCTGCGCCAACAACGACTTTTGCCCGAAATTCGACATCCTGGCCGTTTTGGCGGGCACGCACACCGACAACACGGCCGTTTTCCATCACAGGCGCTTTGACTTGAGCCACCTCAAACGCTGCCCCATTTGCCACAGCCTGCTGCTGCACCACAGCATCAAAAAAGAAACGCGGCGCCACATAAGAATGTGCCCCCTTTTTGCCCAAATGAAATGACGCTTCCAGCTCATGTCCACGCGGCGAAACAAGCAGCATCCCCGTCAGCTCGTAAAATTCTCCTCGCTGCACGGCCGTTTCCACTTTTTCTCTCGCCCCAAGCCGCCACAACGTTTCAATTGCACCGGCCGGCACGGCATCCCCACACGTCTTGTCTCGTGGAAAAGCCTGCCTGTCCAGCAGCAGTACGTCATACCCACGCTGCGCCAAATCAGCGGCAGTCGCCGCCCCACCCGGTCCTGCACCCACTACAATGACATCTCGTTCAGCCACAATTCCTCCCGTGTAATAATGAAGATTGATGATGAAAGATTAAAGTGGGTGGCAGGTTTGCAAGTTGTAAGTTGCAGGTTGCAGGTTGTAAGTTGCAGGTTGCAGGTTATCACCTTGTCACCCTGTCACCCCGTCACCCTTTCAAGTTATAACCCCTCTTTCTGGCGAATCGTTGCCAATAATCCCCGGCAGCCATCCTCTACCAGTTGGTAGACATAATCAAAGCCGCCCGTATAGTAGGGGTCTGGCACATCTTTTTCCTGTGTATGGCTGGCAAAATCGAGTAAGCGGTAAAAATTTGGCTTATCACCAAACCGGCGGCGCAAATCTTGTAAATTGCTGCTGTCCATTGCCACAATGTAGGTCGATGAATCCAGCACATCTGCTTGTGTCACTTGCCGGGCACGGCCGTTATAGGCAATACCATGCGCCTTTAGTACCTGCCTTGTCCCCGGATGAGCACGTTCGCCAATGTGGTAAGAACTGGTCCCGGCAGAATCCACTTCAATTTTGCCAGACAAGCCAGCTTCTTCTACCAAATGGCGAAAAACCCCTTCGGCCATTGGCGAACGGCAAATGTTTCCCAAACAGACGAATAAAACTTTTACAGTCATTTGGCCTCCGTTGATGAGCATGATTGATGATTAAAGAGATTGAGAGATTGGGGGATTGGAGATTAGAGGTTGGGGATTGGAGATTAGAGAGTTGCACCTTGTCACCTCGTCACCCCATCATCTTGTCACCTTGCCGCCATGTCCCTTTACCGCCCGTTTGAATGGTAAAAAGGAATTAGAACGCAGATGCCGCAGATAACGCTGATTTTTTATTATTTTCAGGATGTTACTCTGCAAACTAACCATCAATCTGCGTTTATCGGGTAAATCTGCGTCCCATTTTTTATCTTCGAACTGAGGTTAAAAAGGATGCCCAAGTTGGCCTGTAAGCCGCATTCTGTTCCGCCAAATGGCGGTGGTGGTC
>CAZRIB010000007.1:0-18972 GCA_964600035.1 uncultured Ardenticatenaceae bacterium
CAGCTTATTCGCTGATGGCTGACAAGTTGATTGACTGCTCCCGAATCAAGCCAACTGTAAGCTGGGAATGACATCCATGTCCAGAGGACTTTGTTCATGGTTTATAAACCGCCAGTAAGCGGCGGCCCCTATCATGGCGGCATTATCTGTGCACAATTCCGGGGGCGGGTAGCGTACCGGCAGTTCAGGCAGGGCAGCGGTCATTTTTTGGCGCAGCAGGCTGTTGGCAGAAACGCCGCCGACAATGTGAACGGCCGTTGCGCCATGTGCCGCGGCTGCCAGGACTGTTTTTTCTACCAAAATATCCACCACCGCCGCCTGAAAACTGGCTGCCAGGTCATTGACCGGTAATTTGCCGCTTTTGTAGCGCTGGGTTTGCCGCAAAACGGCCGTTTTCAACCCCGAAAAGCTGAAATTGTAACCATCATCACGAACAGCCCGCGGAAATTTGAAAGCTGTTGGGTTGCCCTGTTTGGCTGCCTTGTCAATGGCTGGGCCGCCGGGATAAGGCAGGCCAAGCAGCCGCCCAACTTTGTCATACGCTTCACCGGCGGCATCGTCCAGTGTGCCGCCTAAATGTTGGTAACGGCCGTGTTCCGTCATCAGGTACAGCTCCGTGTGGCCGCCGCTCACCACCAGCGTTACCACCGGAAAAGAAATTTCCGGGGCGGCATCCGTCAGCCAGATGGAGTAAATGTGCCCCTCGATGTGGTTGATGCCCAAAAGCGGCTTGCCGCGTCCCAGGGCAATTCCCTTGGCCGCATTCACCCCTACCAGAAGCGAGCCAACCAGACCGGGGCCTTGCGTCACAGCCACTGCATCCAGGTCGTCGTAGCCCATGTGGGCTTCGCTCATGGCCTGGTCAATGACCGGATGAATCACTTCGATGTGCCGCCGGGAAGCGACTTCTGGAAATACGCCGCCAAATTGGGCGTGCAAATCTATCTGGCTGGCAACAACATTGCTCAAGATGGTTGTGCCATCTTCAATTACGGCTGCGGCCGTTTCATCACAAGAGGTTTCAATGGCTAAGATTCGTGTCATAGGAAGAGTTTGGATTGGTAATTGGGTAATTGGTTATTGGGTAATTGGGTAATTGGTTATTGGGTCATTGTTTTTTGTATGGTTTGCAGTAGTGTCTGTTCTTGTTCCGGTAAAACGGTGCGTGGGTCTAGCAGTAAACGGCCGTCCTGAATGCGGCCAATCACGGGATGGTCGGCCATCCGCAAGCGGGCGGCCAGTGCATCCACATTTGGGTGGGATATGGCAACGGCCGTTGTGGGAAGTGTGGTTCCCGGTGTGCTGCCACCGCCAATGGTGCTTTCACTGGGGGTGGCTTCGGCCGTGATGCCGTTTTTTTGCAAAGCTGCCGCCCAGGTTTGAGCTTTCTGGGCAATTTCAGCCTGGGTCATGGCAATCATGCGCCAGACGGGAACGGCCGTTTCCGCTTCCTCTAATAAATAATGGGTCAACGTTGCCGAGAGTCCGGCCAGACACAACTTGTCTGCCCGAACCGCCCGCGCCAGCGGGTGTTTTTTGCAAGCGGCTATGGCCTGCTTCTTGCCTACCAAAATACCGGCCTGCGGTCCGCCCAGCAGCTTGTCCCCACTAAAGGCAACCACATCGCAGCCAGCTTGCAAACCGTCCACCACCGTTGGCTCCGGGGACAGGCCATAGTTAGCGACATCAAGCAGTGCGCCGCTGCCCTGATCATAAAGCATGAGCAAATTGTGTTTGTGCGCCAGTTGGGCCAGTTCCGCCAGTTCCGGTTCTGTGGTAAAGCCAATAATTTTGTAGTTGGAGTGATGGGCGGCCAGAATTGCGGCCGTATTTTCGTTGATGGCTTGCTCATAGTCGCGCAAATGAGTGCGGTTGGTCGTGCCTACCTCCCGCAAAACAGCGCCGGATTGGGCCATCACATCTGGCACACGGAAGCCGCCGCCAATTTCCACAAGCTGCCCCCGGCTGATAATCACTTCTTTGCCCTGACAGAGTGCGGTAAGCATCAGCAGGACGGCGGCGGCGTTGTTGTTGACGGTGTGTGCCGCTTCTGCGCCGGTGATATGGCGAATAAGCTGTTCGGCATGGATGGAGCGGGAACCACGCTGTCCGGCTGTCAGGTCGTATTCCAGGGTGCTGTAGCCAGCAGCAACCCGGTTCATGGCTTGAATGGCGGCATTGCTTAACGGGGCACGCCCCAGGTTGGTATGAATGATGACGCCGGTGGCATTGATGACGGGTTTGAGGGTTGGTTCGGCGAGAGCTTTTAGCCATGCCTCTGCCTGCTTGCTTAATTGCTCGCTGGTGGGCGGGGTTGTTTGCTGCCCGTTTTTGATGGCTTCTCGTGCGGCGGCTAATGTTTGGCGAATGGCGGTGGTGGTGAGGGAACGGCCGTATACCTTTACCAGCTCCTGCGCTTCCCCACTGTTTAATAAGGCATCCACACTGGGCAGTTCTCGAAGTAATGAATGATTCACAGTTTCCAATCCCTGTTTTTCTTTAATCATTATTCTTGATTTTTTGTTAAACGGCCGTTCTGGCACGAACTTGCAGCAAAAACTCAAACAAAACAAGCACAGCCGCCACCAGCAAAGCCACAGCCAGACCAAAGGCGCGGTTCATTTGCAGCCAGGTACAAAAAGCCGCCCAAATACCCACTTCCAGCGCCTGCCGTATGGTGACCATAAATTTGGGTTCTTTTGTTTGTCCAAGCTGCTTGTTCGCGTAGACATTAAACCGTTTATTCAAAATGTACGCCAAAGGTAAGGCGAAACCTGTTGCAGTGAGCAGGATCGCTCCCAAAAATACGCCCAAAATCTGGTAATTGGCGGCATCCAGCAGCAGCGGCGCACTGAGTGACCCATCTGCTGCGGCACGAACAAGGTCCAGGCGGGCCACATCAAACGGCCACCAATTGTTCACAATGTAGTCGAGTGTTGACAGCCCGACAAAGATGAGACCGAGACCAAGTAAGAGGGAAGGGAGTGTTCCTAATTGTTTTTTTAGCCATGTCATAACGCCCATTATACTTTATTTTGGAGATTGGAGATTGGGGAATGGGGAATTGAGAATTGAGAATGGAGAATGGAGAATGGAGAATTGGGAGATTAGGAGATTGAGAGATTGATCACCTTGTCACCCCGTCGCCTTGCCACCCCGTCACCCCATCACCCCATCACCCCATCACCCCGCCATCGCCCCTTTTTGTTTTTTTGTTTATCATTCCCTGCATGACTGAGCTTTCCGACTTTACTCATCTGCGGGTGCATTCTCATTATTCTTTATTGCAAGCCCTGCCTGCTGTGCCTGATTTGGTGGCACAGGCGGCGGCGGATGGGTTGACCCGTTTGGCGTTGACTGATTTTCATGCGTTGTATGGGGCTGTGGCTTTTGCCCGTGCCTGCCGGGCGGCGGATATTGTGCCGATTGTTGGCTTGACGGTGCGTTTGCCGCTTCCGGCAAATGAAGTGATGGGGGAAACGGCCGTTTTGGGGGATTTGGTGCTGCTGGCAAAAAACAGACAGGGCTACCGTTCATTATGCGCCTTGTCGTCGAGCATGTTGTGCCAGCCCAACCGCGACCGCCATGCCCTGCACCTTTCCTGGGAGGCGTTAAAAGCCCACCACGACGGCCTGATCTGCTTGACGGGCGGCAGGCGCGGTTGGCTGTACCGGCTTATTCAGGCTGACCAGTTACAAGCCGCTTCACGGCTGGCTGCCCGGCTGGGCGGCATCTTTTTTGAAAATTGTTACCTTTCGCTGGAACTTCACGACGAGCGGGATACGGCCGTTGCCCGGCATCTGGTCACGTTGGGTGAACGGTTTGGCATGCCGCCGGCAGCCGTTCAGCCTGTGTATGTGCTGAAAAACCAGCACCAGGGCGCACTGCGTTTACTGGCCGCCATTGACCACAACTGCTATCTGGAAGATGTGCCACCCCATGAACTGCCTTATGAAAAAGAGCTTGTCACCGTAACTCAGTGGCTGTCACCGGCGGAAGTGGCGGAGCGGTTTGTGGAATTTCCGGAGGCAGTGGCTAATGTGGGGAAAATTGCTGCCCAATGCGGCGATGTGCTGCCAGACGGCCGTTCCCTGTGGCCGACTCTTTCTTTGCCCGACGGCCAAACCCCGGATGAAGCGCTGCTCGCTCAGGCAGAGGCTGGCCTTGCCCAAAAAGTTGCTCCCGATGCGGAAAATTGGCCGGAATACAGGGCGCGGCTGGCACACGAAACGGCCGTGATTCAGCAGTACGGCTTTGCCCCCCTGTTCCTCATCGTCGCCGACATTGCCGAATATGCCCGGCAGCAGAACATTCCCATGAGCACACGGGGAAGTGTGGCTAATTCGTTGGTTGCCTACGCCATTGGTATTACCACGGTAGACCCGGTAGCCCATGACCTGTTGTTTGAGCGTTTTTTGAACCCGGCGCGCTCCTCTTTGCCCGACATCGACCTGGACTTTTGCAGCCGCAGGCGTGACGAGGTGCTGGATTATGTGCGCCGCCGTTACGGGGAAGACCGGGTGGCATTGGTGGCAACCATTAGCACCATGCAGCCCAAATCGGCCGTGCGGGAAACAGCGAAGGCGTTTGGCTTTAATGAAGCCCGATTGAAGCAGGTCATGGCGAAAGTGCCGCGCGGCTGGCATCCTCACCCGGAAAAACGGGAGATGGCAACATTGATGGAGTTGGCGGCGGCAGCGGAGGACAGTTCCGAAAAAATTATTTTGGAAGCTGCCGCCGAGCTTGTTTCCCAACCCCATCATTTGAGCGTGCATCCCGGCGGCGTGGTTATTACGCCCGGTCCGCTGACGGATACTGTGCCGGTGCAGTTGGCGCCAAAAGGGTTTCTCATTACGCAGTTTGACCACACAGATGTGGAGGCCATTGGTCTGCCCAAGCTGGATTTGCTGGGCATCCGCGCGCTGACGGTGCTGGCTGATGCGGCGGAGTTGATTCGCGCACGACAAGACCCTGCGTTTCGTCTGGATGACATTCCGATGGCGGATGAGGAAACGGCCGTTATTCTTTCCACAGGCCAGACCATCGGCGTGTTTCAGTGCGAATCGACCGGCGCGCAGCGAACTTTGCGCCAGCTTCGGGCTAAAAATGTGCGCGATTTAGCCGTTGCCAACGCCTTTTTCAAGCCTGGCCCGGCAACCGGAGGCATGGCCGCCGCATTCGTGCGCCGTTATCGTGGCGAAGAGCGCGTTTCCTACATGCATCCCGCATTAGAACCCATTTTTAGGCCAACGATGGGCGTGATGCTGTTTCAGGAGCAGGTGCTGCGTGTAGCAACTGAAGTGGCCGGTCTTAGCTGGGCAGATGCCGATTTAATCCGCAAGGGAATGAGTAAATTTCAAGGCAGACAGATGGCACGGCTGCAAGCCCGCTTTGAGCAGGGGTGCCGGGAGAAGTCGGGGTTTACGCCAGAGCAGGCGGCGGCGTTGTGGCAGCAGGTGATGGCTTTTGCCGGTTATGGGTTTAACCAGGGGCACGCCACTGCTTATGCCGATATTAGTTACCGCTCTGCGTATTTGAAGACCCATTTTCCGGCTGAATTTTTGTGTGCCCGGCTGCAAGGTCATGGCGGTTTTCATCACCCTGTTATTTATCTGGCGGAGGCGCGTCGTTTGGGTATTGAGGTGCGGCCGCCGCATGTGAATGTGAGCAAGCGAAAGATTGTGCTGGCGGATGGGGAGCAGGGCAGGCCGTGTTTGTGGCTTGGTTTGGGGCAGGTGCGGGATTTGCGGCGGGATTCTGTGCGGGCGATTGTGGCGGCTCGCCGGGAACGGCCGTTTTCTTCGCTGCGTGATTTGTTGAACCGTGTGCCATTGCAGGCAAAAGAGGTGGTGCATTTGGTTCAGTGTGGGGCGCTGGATGGGCTGGGGGAGAGCCGGGCGGCTTTGCTGGCAGAGGCGGAGGAGGTGGCGCGGGCGGGTAGTGCCCGGCAGATGTCGCTGTTTGCTGTGGAAACGGCCGTACCGCCTGAAACAACCGCGCAAAGAATTGCCTGGGAAAAGCACGTTTTAGGCTGGCCGGTGAGCAGCCATCCGCTGGATTTGCTGCCGGACAATTTGCGCCAGGGGACAGCCATTCGCGATTTGGCGGCCAGCGGCGGCAGGCCGTTGGCTGTGGTTGGTGTGCGGCTGCCCGGCTGGACGGGTGGGCGTGGTTTCTTTTTGGATGATGGCCGCGATTTTGTGGTGGTTTCTCATGCCAAAGGGCGGGAAATTTTGCGGCCGAAGGTGTGGGAGCCGGTGGTGGTTTACGGCCGTTTTCGGTGTGATGAATGGGGTGGATGCTGGCTGGAAGCAGAGCGGATTGAAAGTGTGGAGAAACGGCCGTAACGGTTTGCGATTTTCTCATAAAACAGTAAGATACCTTCCATTGAACCTGTTTTTCGGCCCTCAATCACAACAATGGCTGGCACATGAAAAAATTAATTAACAATCTCCGATATGGACAAATCATTGATGTTTTGCTGCCTCTGATTGCCACAATTGCAGCGTTGGGCATCGGGGCAGTCATGCTGATTGTTTTAGGCGCGAATCCCATCACAGCTTATCTTGCTTTGCTGGAGGGGGCGTTTGGCAGTACGAATGCATTGGCAGATACGCTGGTGAAAGCGACACCGCTTTTGTTGGTGGGGTTGGGTATCTGCATTGCTTTTCGGGGCGGAGTTATCAATATCGGGGGTGAAGGGCAGTTGGTGGTGGGGGCATTGGCTGCCACTGTCGTGGGTTTGTCTTTCCCCAACAGTCCGGGCTGGCTCATTATTCCTCTGGCAATGCTGGCCGGTTTTTTGGGCGGCGCAGTTTGGGGCGGTATTGCCGGTGTTCTTAAATCCTATTACAACGTCAATGAAATATTAAGCACGATTATGCTGAACCAGATTGCGGTGCAGGGCATGAATTTTTTGCTTCGGGATGCCCTGATTGATCCGGCTCAGCTTCAGGCTGCTTCACGGATTCCGCAGACGGCCCGCCTTTCGCCTGCTTTTGATTTGCCCCGGTGGATTCCTACCCGGCTGCATTTGGGTGCGTTGATTGCTGTGATTTTGGCAGCGGCCGTTTACATTTTTTTGTGGCGCACAACGATTGGGTATCGAATTCGTGCCGTTGGGCTAAATCCCCATGCCGCCAAATATGCAGGCATCCCTGTCAAACGGTATATGGTGCTTTCACTGTTGTTGAGCGGCGCGTTTAGCGGGCTGGCCGGTGCTGTGCAGGTTTATGGTGTGCATCACCGCATGTTTACAGATGGGAGTGCGGCTGGGTTTACGGGGAGTGCCGGTTTTAATGGCATCGTCGCGGCGTTGTTTGGTCAGCTTCACCCATTGGGGACGATTCCGGCGTCGTTTTTGTTTGGTGCGCTGCTGGTGGGGGCAAATAAGCTGCAGCGTGTTGTTCAGGTTCCGGCGGCGTTGATTACGGCGTTGAATGGGTTGGTTGTGGTTTTTGTGGTGAGCAGCGAGATTTGGCGGAAACGGCGTGCCCGGCAGCGGGTTACGTTGGTGGCAGATGATGGGGATTTGGAGGTGGTGATGGAAACGGCCGTTTCCAAAACAACGGGAGAAAGCGCATGATAGCAGAACTACTCACCGCCCAGGTCATCATCGGTATTCTCACTTCCGGCGTACGTCTGGCAACCCCCTACCTTTACGCCGCCATTGGCGAAGCATTTGGTCAGCGTTCTGGCGTATTAAATCTAGGTGTCGATGGCATCATGCTGCTTGGCGCATACGCCGCTTTTGTCGTCGTTGCCAGAACCGGCAGCCTGGCCGGTGGCTTGCTCATGGCTGTTTTGGTTGGCGGCCTTATGGGATTGGCAATGGCATTTATCAGCGTCACACTGCAAGCTGAACAAGGCATTAGCGGCATTGGCGTCTACCTCTTTGGTCTGGGCATGAGCGACCTTCTTTTCCAAAAAACAATCGGAAATATAGAGACAGTCAGCGGATTTCGGCCGGTAGAAATCCCCATTTTGAGCAATTTGCCAGTTATTGGCGAGATATTATTTAGACACAACCTGCTTGTCTACGGCGCTTATTTACTTGTTCCGCTTGCCTGGTTCATTCTCAACAAAACAACATTAGGGCTAAAAATAAAAGCAGTAGGAGAAAATCCAGAAGCCGCCGACTCATTGGGCGTCAGTGTCGCTCGTGTTCGTTACTTCACTGTGACATTGGGCGGTGTACTTTCCGGGGTAGCAGGCGCGTCACTCTCAATCGCCTTGTTAAACGTATTTCAACAAAATTTAACAAATGGCCTGGGCTTCATTGCTGTGGCACTGGTTTACTTCGGCGGCTGGCGACCGATTGGTGTACTGGCAGGTTCTTTGATTTTTAGCATGGTCAATGCCTTGCAGGTTTGGGTGCAGGTGTTGGGTATCCCCATTCCATCAGATATAGCCGTAATGATGCCGTATGTCCTGACGATATTGGTGCTGGTTGTCTCGGCGCAGCGTGTTCGCCAGCCAGCAGCCCTTACCAAACCATACGAAAGAGGGGCGTAAGATTCATCCAGGGTGTATTCAGCTTGCACAGGGCAAGCTGGTTAGATTGACAGCTCATATTGAGCGTTTTGCAAATTTTCAGGAGGATGGAAATGCAAAAAAAGGTTGTGTTGTTACTGTTAGTCGTCCTGTTGGCCGTATTGGCTGCCTGCGGCGGCGGAGAAGACCTGGAAAGCGCCGAATCATCAGGGCCGTTCCGGGTGGCTGTGGTGATGCCCAGTGCCATTAATGACCTGGCATTTAGCCAAAGCATGTACGACGCATTGTCTGCTATTCAAAGTGAAATGGGCGCCGAAAACTTTGAATTTGCCTATTCAGAGGGCATGTTTGTGGTAGATGATGCGGCGGCGGCTATTCGAGATTATGCCAGTCAAGGGTATGACTTGGTCATCGCGCATGGTTCGCAGTATGGCAGCTCGTTGCAAGAGATTGCTCCGGATTTCCCTGAAACGAGTTTTGCCTGGGGAACAACGGCCGATACTTTTGGCATTGACAACATTTTTGCTTATGAGGCCGCTTCTCAGGAAGGGGGGTACGTCAATGGTGTTATGGCTGCATCCCTGTCCAAGAGTGGTGTAATTGGCGTTGTTGGCCCCATTGAAACGGGTGATGCCAAGTTGTATGTGGATGGGTTTGTGGCTGGTGCAAAAGCAACCAATCCAAATGTGGAAGTAAATGTTAATTACATTGGTTCATTTAGTGATGTGGCACTCGCTTCTGAGGCTGCCCAAACGCATGTAAATGCTGGCGCGGATGCGATGACAGGAACTGCCCAGATGGTGGTAGGGGCGATTGGTGTTGCCAAGGATAATGATGTTATTTGGTTTGGTACTCAGTCCAGCCAAACTTCATTGGCGCCTTCTGTGGTGGTTGCCAATCAGGTGTATGATTGGACGGTTGTATTGGATGAGATGATCAGTCTGATTAAATCCGGGACATTGGGCGGCCAGTCGTTCAAGATTACGCTGGCGAATGGCGGCTTGGTGATGGAGTATAACCCGGATTATGATTTGCCTGCCGATGTTCGCCAACTGGCGGATGATACTGTGCAGGGCATTATTGACGGTTCAATTACTCCGTAGTAAACGGCCGTTTTTAGCCAAGCGAGCATTCTCATTTCAAAGTAATTCATTGGCTTGACAGTCAGGCGGCTTGTTGGTTACAGAGGCAAGCCGTCTGACATTTCTGTTTTTCAGATTCAGTAGATCCAAATTTTCGACGCAGATTCTGTGTCTACTGAGATTGATCCGAAGAGGCCTCTGCCATGACAAAAAAGACACTCCCCTCGGGGTATAGGCGCATTGAAAAATTGACGCTTCGCGGCATCGTCAAGCGGTTTCCTGGTGTGCTGGCAAATGATCACATTGATTTTGAAGTCAATTCGGGCGAGATTCATGCCCTTTTGGGCGAAAACGGGGCTGGCAAAAGCACGTTGATGAAGATTATTTACGGCCTTTATCGCCCGGATGAGGGTGAGATTTTAATCAATGGTGAACCAGTTCATATTAGTTCCCCGGCAGATGCAATTCAGTTAGGCATTGGTATGATTCACCAACATTTTATGCTGGTGGAGTCTTTGACGGTGGCGGAAAATGTGGCATTGGGCCTGCCTTCTGGGCGTGGTTTTTTAACTGATTTGGGCAGGGTGGCGGAGCGGATTGAGGAGCTGGCGACGCTTTATGGCTTGAAGGTTGATCCGAATGCGTATATCTGGCAGTTGTCTGTGGGGCAGCAGCAGCGGGTGGAGATTATTAAGGCGCTTTATCGCGGGGCGGCTTTGCTGATTTTGGATGAGCCAACGGCCGTTTTGACACCGCAAGAAGTTCGTGAATTGTTTGTGATTTTGCGCAAGATGGCAGAAGATGGTCATGCGCTCATTTTTATTTCGCACAAATTGCATGAGGTGCTGGAAATTACAGACAGGGTGACGGTACTGCGTGACGGCCGTCACATTGGCACTGTGCCCACCAGTGAAACAACCAAAGAAAAATTAGCTCAAATGATGGTGGGGCGGCCTGTGAGCATGCAGATTGAACGCGAACCTGTTCAAATTGGCGATGTGGTGCTGCGTTTGGAAGCTGTTTCGGCCATGAGTGACCGGGAGACAAAGGCGTTAAAAAATGTATCTTTGCAGGTGCGGGCTGGTGAAATTGTGGGACTGGCCGGAGTTTCTGGTAATGGACAGTTAGAGTTGGCAGAGGTGGTTGCCGGGTTACGGCCGTTAACCGGCGGCAAAATCTTTCTAAAAAATAAAGAAATCACAGGCCGCAGTCCCAGCCAAATCATGCAGGCAGGCCTCTCCTACATTCCTGAAGAACGAATGCGCGACGGCATGATTCGAGACTTTACCGTTTCAGAAAACGTCATCTTGCGCGAACACAACAAATACCCATTTTCACGGTCAGGCTTTTTACGCTTCGACAGCATTCGAGAAAACGCGCAAAAATTAGTTGATGACTTTAATGTTAAAACCCCCACTTTGGAAACACCCGTCAAGAACCTGTCCGGCGGCAATATTCAAAAAATCATTTTAGCCAGAGAGCTTGCCCGCCAACCGGCCGTTCTGATTGCCGCCCAGCCAACACGAGGCCTGGATATTGGTGCAACAGAGTACGTGCATCTCCGTTTGGTAATGGAGCGTCTTAAAGGAACAGCCACGCTGCTGATTTCTGAAGACCTGGATGAAATTTTGAAGTTATCAGACCGCATCGTGGTCATTTTTGATGGAGAAATCATGGGAGAATTGCAGCGAGAAGAAGCAACGGCCGAAAAATTAGGCTTGATGATGGCCGGTGTTCGTTCTGAAGCGCTGCCCGAAAGCAGCTCTGAGCGTTAGGTAAACCATAAAATTTCACATAAGCACAAATCCGATATTGTTTTCCTGGAGAGATAAAAATGAAACTCATTGTGAACGGCCAACCCCTTGAATATAACGGTGACCCGGAAAAATCACTGCTGACTTTTTTGCGAGAAGATTTGGGCATTTTGTCCCCTAAAGATGGATGCGCGCCCCAGGCGGCTTGCGGAGCATGTGCCGTCGATGTGAATGGCAAGGCTGTGCTGGGGTGTGTAACCAAAATGGGCAAATTGGCCGATGCCCGTGTGACAACCATTGAGGGATTCGGCCGTTTTCGGCAGGATGTATTTGCCAATGCTTTTGTTAAAACGGGCGGTGTACAGTGTGGTTACTGCATTCCCGGTATCGTGGTGCAGGCCAATGCGCTTATCAACAAAAATTCGGAGCCGTCGCGTGAAGAAATTGCCAAAGCGCTTACCCCCCATTTGTGCCGGTGTACCGGTTACAAGAAGATTATTGATGCCATTGAAGTGGCCGCGGAAGCTATTCGCAAGGAAGAAGAAGTGCCGCCGCCAAACGGAAACGGCCGTGTCGGCAGCCGCTACCCCAAATATCAGGCACAAAAACTGGTGTTGGGGCAGCACCACTATGTGGACGACATCCGGCTGGCAGGTATGGTGCACGGCGCACTTAAATTCAGCGACCATCCACGCGCGGTGGTGAAAAGAATTGACACAACAGCAGCCGAACAGATGGAAGGTGTGATTCGCGTTTTTACAGCCAAAGATGTGCCCGGTGAACGATGGATTGGGTTAATTCGGCAGGACTGGCCGCTGATGGTGGCAGAAGGGGAGACCACGCGTTACATTGGCGATGTGTTGGCCGGTGTGGTAGCTGTGTCAGAAACGGCCGCACGTCAGGCTGTGGCTGCCATCCGTGTGGAATATGATGTTTTGGAGCCGGTGACTGATCCCTTTAAGGCAATGGAAGCAGGTGCACCAGCCATCCATGAAGGCGGCAATATCCTTTCGCAGACAGTGACTAACCGGGGAAGTGTGGAAGATGCCCGTGCTAAATCTGCTTACATAGCCCGCCGCCAATTTCAGACGCAAAGGATTGAGCATGGCTTTATGGAACCGGAAGCGGCCGTTGCCTACCCGGAAGATGATGGCGTTGTGGTTTTGTCCCAAAGCCAGGGCGTTTTTGAAGACAGAACCCAAATAGCCCGCTTGCTTGGCCTGCCGCTGCCCAAAGTGCGTGTGGTTTTGGTTCCCAATGGGGGCGGCTTTGGCGGCAAAGAGGATTTGACTGTGCAAGGTCATGCTGCTGTCATGGCTTACCACCTGGGTGTGCCGGTTAAAGTGAAACTGAACCGGCATGAATCGATTCGTATGCACCCGAAACGTCACCCCATCTGGATGGATTATGAAGTTGGTTGTGATGAGAAGGGGATGTTGACTTTTGTGAAGGTGAATTTTGTGGGGGATACGGGGGCTTATGCCAGTGTGGGCATGAAGGTGCTGGAACGGTCTGCGGGGCATGCAACGGGGGCTTACAATGTGCCTGTGACGGATGTGGTGGCAACGGCCGTTTACACCAACAACATTCCCTGCGGAGCCATGCGCGGCTTTGGCGTAAACCAGGCCATTTTCGGCCTGGAAAGCCTCATAGACGAGTTGTGCGAACAAGGCGGTTTTGACCGGTGGCAGTTCCGCTACAACAACGCCTTGCAGGACGGCGACATGACCGCAACCGGTCAAATCATCGAAGCGGGTGCGGGGGCACGTGCCACATTAGAAGCCGTCAAAGAGCAGTTCTACGCAGCCAAATATGCCGGGCTGGCCTGCGGGTTAAAAAATACCGGCATCGGTAATGGTATGCCCGACGCGTCCAAAGTGCGGGTAGAAATAGAAGCGCCCGACCGCATCGTCATCGACCACGGCTGGACAGAAATGGGACAGGGTGTACACACAATGGCCATCCAGACCCTGGCTACAGAAACCGGGTTAAATCCCAGGCATATGGTGGTTCGTGTAGACACGGCTTTTGAGCAAGAAACAGGCATGACAACAGCCTCGCGGGCAACTTCGCTGGTAGGCAACGCCATGATTGACTGTGCCAAAAAGATACGGCAAGACCTTGCCGCTCACACTTTGGAAGAGCTGGTTGGCCGTGTGTATGAAGGGGAATGGGTTGTAGATTGGACGACGAAACCGGGAGCGATGGTGGAAAAAGTCTACACCCATTATTCGTACAGTTACGCCACCCAGTTGGTAATTTTGGATGATGATGGGCAAATCAAGAAGATTGTTGCCGCTCATGATGCCGGCAAAATTTTTAACCCGACCTTGTTTGAGGGTCAGCTAGAGGGGTCTATTCATATGGGGCTTGGCTATGCCATTAGCGAAAGCATGGAAATGGAAGATGGGATTCCAAAAAGTACCATGCTGCGCAAGATGGGCATTTTACGTGCCAAAGAAATGCCGGAGATGGAGGTAATTGGCGTGGAAGTACCCGATCCGTATGGCCCGTATGGGGCGAAAGGGGTTGGGGAGATTGGCCTGGTGCCAACGGCCGGTGCGGTTGCCAATGCTTTGTATCAATTTGATGGTGTGCGCCGGACAACGCTGCCGATGGCTTTGCCAAAACAGAAGCCGAAGGTGGTTCGGTATAGTTAGGACTCTTGCTTTGTATAGTAAATTTTTACACATTTTTAGGACGCAGATAAACGCGGATGACATGGATTTTTAGCTGACTTAAATGCACTCTTCGCGAGGTCGATAAATTGGTTCAATTTACAAGATTGAACCAATTTTGTTATTTTGGGGTTTGTGACCTTTTTGTTCATTTAGGGTCTGTTAAGTTTGACGGTGGTTTTGGTAACGGCCGTCACTCTTATTTACACACTCAAGGAGGAAAAGTTGTATGTTGAATGAATTTAAGGCATTTATCGCCAAAGGGAATGTGCTGGATTTGGCAGTGGCTGTCATTATTGGCGGTGCATTTGGGGCTATCGTCAAATCTTTGGTCAATGACATCATTATGCCGTTAATAGGCGTTGTGATGGGCGGGGTTGATTTTACGACGTTGGCAGTTCAAGTTGGGGAAGCATCCATCACCTACGGGAATTTTATCCAGGCGCTGATTGATTTTTTGATTATTGCGTTTGTGATTTTTATGGTTGTGCGTACTGCAAATGACATGAAGAAGCAGGAAGAAGCCGCTCCCCCAGCCCCACCTGAACCTTCGGCAGAAGAGAAGTTGTTGGCGGAGATTCGTGATTTGTTGAAGAATGCTTCGTAGCTTGCTGAGTGATTTTTAGATGTGATGAAAAACGGCCGTTTCTCCACGTGAAACGGCCGTTTTTATTTTTGCAATTGCCTGCTACGCTTTGCGAGCCATTTCCTCCCCAAATCCAAGCAGTGCCGCCACCCGCTCATCATTGGGAGCTTCCGCATAAACACGCAGCACCGGCTCCGTGCCAGATGGCCGGATGAGCAGCCAACTGCCGTCATTCAGGTAATATTTCACGCCATCCGTCGTTTGCACATCTTCCACCCCCACACCCTCAATTTGAGCCGGTGCATTATCAACTAACATTTGCACCATTTGTTTCTTTTCCACGGGACGAGTGAGCTTCATGTCTGTACGGGCGTATTGTGCCGGGCCATACTGCTGGAGCAAATCGGCGACCACTTCGTGCAAGGGCACACCGGCATCGGCGATGACTTCCAGCAGCAGCAAGCCCATCAAAATGCCATCACCTTCCGGGATGTGGCCTTTAATGCTCATACCGCCAGACTCTTCTCCCCCCATTAGAACGCCATTTTGAATCATTAAGTCGGCAATGTGGTTGAAACCGACCGGGGTTTCTACCACTTCCAGCCCATGTTTGGCGGCGATGCGGTCTATCATGCGGGTGGTGGAGACGGTGCGAACGACTTTGCCCTGCCAGCCTCTTTTTTCCACCAGATAGCGCAGCACCAGGGCAAAGATGCGGTGTGGATCAACAAAGTTGCCCAGTGCATCTACAGCGCCGATGCGGTCGGCATCGCCATCTGTTGCCAGGCCAACATCCCAATGGCCGCCCTGAATGGTGGAGATGAGCATGCCCAGGTTTCGGGCGATGGGTTCGGGGTGGATGCCGCCAAAGCCTGGATTCATCTCGTGGCGAATGTTCATGACGTGGCTGCGGCCTCTGGCCAGTACTTCGCCAATGACGCCGCGCCCGGAGCCGTACATGCCATCGGCTACAACGCGCAGTTCGCCGCTTGAGATTTTGTCCAGGTCGATGAGGGTGCTGAGGTGTTCGTAGTAAGCCCATGATGGGTCGAATTTGTGAATACGGCCGTTTTCGATTGCCTTGTCCATATCCATCAAATTTGGCCCATGCCCCAGCTCCAACGTGCGTTCCAGCAGCGCTTCCACCCGCCTGTTTTGCGACGGGCTGGCACTGCCGCCATAGCTGGCTTTCATTTTAATGCCGTTATAGCGCGGGGCGTTGTGGCTGGCCGTTATCATCACACCGCCGGTGGCCTGTTTGTGAACAATGGCATAGCTAATGGCTGGTGTTGGGGTATCGGCGCGGGAAAGCCAGCTTATGATGCCGTTGGCGGCCATCACACGGGCGACTTCTGCGGCGTAGCGGTCGGAGAGAAAGCGCGTGTCGAAGCCGATGACGACGCTTGGATTGGTTGGGTTTTCTTCCAAAATGTAATCGGCGATGGCCTGCGCAACCAGGCGCAGGTTACCGAATGTAAATGTTTCGCTGATGACGGCACGCCAGCCGTCTGTTCCAAATCGAATGGTCATGTGGAAAGCTCCTTTGTGAATGGTGAATGGTGAATTGTGAATGATTTTTACGGGTATTTGAGAATGACGAGCAGGTCGTTGACATTTGTGCCGGTTGAGCCGGTGATAATGTGGCCGTCCGGGGTGTCGGGGGCGGCTTGTGCCAGTGCGCGGAAGAAGGTGAAGCTGTCGTTTTTGGCCAGATAGTGGGTGGGCTGTAAGTTGTGGGCAACGGCCGTTGCTGTTGTTTCACCGCTTACCAGTGCTCCGGCGGCTGGTGTGGGGCCATCTTCGCCGTCTGTGGCAAAGGTAAAGATGGCACAGTTGGGTGCATTTTGCAGAGCGATGGCGGCGGCCAGTGCCAGCTCCTGGTTACGCCCGCCAATACCGCTGCCTTGAATGGTGACGGTTGTTTCTCCGCCAAGTATGAGGCATGTGCCAGGGGCGGCATCGCGGGCAAGGGCGGCTGCGACTTTGCCGATTTCTTTGGCTTCGCCGTGAAGATGGGTGGTGAGGATGTGGGGGGTAAAGCCAAGCTGGGTGGCTGTTTGGGCGGCAGCCTGGGCTGCCATTTTGATGTCGCCGATGATGATGTTGTCGAGTATGTTGTTGTGTTTGGGATGGGTGACGGCCGTTTCCTGTTTGGCGTGGAGTGTGTCCAGAATGAGCTGCCAATCTTGCGGGGTGAAGTGAGTCTGGATGTGGTATTTGTGCAAGATGGCGAGCGCGTCTCCGACCGTTTCGGCGGTGGGGGTGGTGGGGCCGCTGCCAATGGCGGCCAGGTCATTGCCAATCACATCACTCAGGATGAGGGTGATGATGTTGGCTGGGGCGGCCATTTTTGCCAAACCGCCGCCTTTGACGGCATCCAGTTGGCGGCGAACGGTATTGAATTCGTTGATGGTGCAGCCAGAGGCGAGCAGCGCCTGATTGAGTGATTGCCACAGGTTTTGGGGAATGTCGGGTTGGGTTAACAAGGCGGATGCGCCGCCGGAAATGAGGCAAAGCACGGTGTCGCCGGGCCGGGTTTGGGTTAGTAGGTTGAGAATGGCCTGGGTGCTTTGGATGCTTTTTTCGTCGGCAACGGGGTGGCTGCCGGTAACGGCCGTTATCTGGTTTTGTGCCAGCGCTTCTGCTTCTTGTGGTGTCAATTGTTTGCTCAGGGAAATGCCCGCATAAAGGTGTTTGTCAATGATGTCGCTGGCCGCCTGGCTCATGGGGACGGCTGCTTTGCCTGCGGCGATGAGGAAAAGACGGCCGTTTTTCAGCTCAATGTGGTGCTTGCCAATGCGGAGTGCATCCTTTTCCCTATGCAAAAAGCGGGTCACACACAGGGCTGGATTGGCGGCATCTTTGGCGGCCAAAATTATTTGTTCTGCATGGGTACGGCGCTGATGAAAAGAAATGGTCATCATACAAAAAGAGATTGGAGATTTATTGTTGAATAGCCAGCAATGCTTCTTCTGCGGCGATGGCTGGCGATTTGCTTAATGAGATGACATCAAAGACAGCATTGCCCAAAGCCAGCATAATTTTACTGCTGTCGCTCACAGGCAGGGGCTGTGCCCGAACCAGTTCTGTTCCAACGAACGTTGTGTAGGGGTCATCCTGCGGCCAGAGGGCGAGAACAGTTGTGGAAGATGGAAGCAGGTTTGCGGCTTGCGTCCATTCCCCTAAAAAAACGGTGTCATTGAGTGTCAGGAGGAGGTCTGCGGCGACGGCTTGCCGGTTGGGGTCTGGGGTGGTGATGGCAATGACCCAGCCGTTGACCAGAGGGATGAGCGGGGTGGTAATGCCTGGAATGGCTGCGGCTGCCAGGGATTGATCGACTCTTTGGGAGAGGAACTGGCTGGTTTCTGTGAGGACGATTTTGCTGCTGCCTGTTTGGAAGGCTTGCCATGTTTCGTCGAAGGTGGCTAAGTTGCTGCTTTGTAAGAGGATGCTGCCGCTGTTACGGCCGTTGCTTAATTTTTCCAGTGCATCAATCAATGGTGTTAATTGTAAATCGGGCTGGCCTGCCTCGTTGGTTAAAGTGCCACCGGCTGCCAGATAGAGCTGCAAGGTTAGCAGAGCGCCTTGCCGCCCTGCTGCTGGAAAGAGGAAACTGTTTTCAGGGTTGCTGAACAATGTGTCCCAATCGGTGGGCAGGGTTTGGGTGATGGTTGCCGGATTGTAGGCGATGTGGGTGAGGTTGGTAATGGCGATGGGAAGTGCGTAAGTTTGTTCGTTTTGGGCTGCCATTGTGGCGGCGGCGGGAAGGAGGTTGGCGGTAACGGCCGTTTCGCCCAAAAACGTGTCCAGTGGGTAGATGAGTTCATCGGCGGCGGCAGTCGCTACCTGATCGGCCGGCAAAACAATTAAATCTGGCAAAATAGATGGCGCAACATTGCGACCGGTTCGCAAGTAATTGAGAATGCCACCTTGCCCAACGACTGTTTTTTGTTCCAGCACAATTGTTGTTTCCGGGTGGGCCGCATCATAAGTTAGGAGCTGATCGGTAAACAGTTGTTTGGCTGAGTCGTTAATGCCAATAAAATCCGGAGGAACCCATACGATTAATGATGTGGTAGGTGTGGTGGTGGGTGTGGTCGATGCCTGGGTTGCCTGGGGTACGGTGGGTTCTGTTTGCTCAACGGCCGTTTCTTCACCCGTTTCCGCCAACTCTTCCACGGCGTCATTGATGGTTGCCGCTTCATTGTCTTGCGCATTATCTTGAGACAAAGAGCAAGCCGCCAGCAGCCAAAGCGAAAGAAATAATAAACTTAATAAAAACCTTTGTTTGTTATTCGATTTCATAGCCGTGAAGTATAGTCAAATTGGCCGAGGCACACCACATGCCTGAGGCGATGGTAGGGTGATGTTCCCGGTTT
>CAZRIB010000007.1:19072-24936 GCA_964600035.1 uncultured Ardenticatenaceae bacterium
GTGGTTTACCGAAATTGCGACGGCCGTTTCTTTTTGCTAGAATTTGGCAACGATAATCGGTAACAAAAGCTCCATGCTGTTTTTTGAAAAGGTTTTGCCGATTACACAGCACCCTTAGCCAATCCGCAAGGTGTTCAATGCATCAGAATGTTCCATCCTTATTAGCCCAATCCGAGTTGTTCGATAATTTAAGCGAAACCCAGCTAAAACTGGTTGCTGCCATTTGCGAACTAAAAGTTTTACCAAAAGGCCATCTGCTGATTGAAGAAAATGACACCACAGACGACCTGTTTATCATAGCCAGTGGTGCAGTTGAAATTTTAATGGATCCCAGTTTTGTTAGTTATGTACCGCCAGATTCAACAGAAAGCCATGAATCTGTGGTGCTGACGGAACTGAGGCAAGGGCAGGTTATTGGCGAAGTCGCTTTGGTAGACCAGGGTATTCGTTCCGCAACGGTGCGTGTTAGCCAGAATGATACCCAACTGCTGCGCATTCAGCGCGAACGGCTCATGTACTTATGCGACACGTATCCAGAATTGGGTTACAAAATCATGAAGAATATCGCCGCGGATTTGGCGTTTAAGATACGAAATACAGATTTGACGGTTCGTGAACTACAATTGATGTTGTATCAATCAAAGAAAAATATCTAATTTTCCACAACTGTTTTTGTGCTTTTGTGGGAAGAGTGGATAGAAGTAGTTTAGAAGAGCAGGCCGTTGCAAGAAGTGGGCGACGGCCTGTATTTTGTTAAGCAAGGGAATCCATGCAAATTGAAGTCATAAGCATTAGCACCCAACTTCTTCACAGTGACATTTTGAATACCAATGCGGCATTTGTTTCCCGAGTTTTGAAAGAACAAAATTTGCCTTTAACTTGTAAAGTAACGGTTGGCGAAGATTTGCCAATGGTGACAAATGTGCTTCAGTCGGCATTAGGCCGGGCAGATGTGGTGTTGGTGATTGGCGGTTCAACCGAAGGCAGTGGCCGCGAAGGCGGTGGCCGCGAAGGCGGCGGTTGTTTGTTGTGCCAGGCAGTGTCGCAGCTTTTGCAACGGCCGTTAAATGACAAAGGCTTTTTGGCAGATGCAGTGTCTCATACAGATGCCGATAACCGGTTTCTGGGCTGGTGGCTGGAAGATAACGGCCGTCTCATTGTTGGACTGCCCGGCGACAGGCGCGAGATGGCATACTTTCTGGAAACAAAAGTGCTGCCCCACCTACACCATCATTTTAACGAACCAAGACCCCAGTGGCTGCTGCTGCGAACAGTAGGTGTGATGGAAAGCACCCTCAAAGATGAGCTTTCCGATTTGATGATTAACCCCCAATACCACATATCTTTCGATTCATTTGCCGGGCAAACCAGCATAAGAGTGAACATTGATGACAGTGCTCATGACGCGCCTGTCCTGCTGTCATCTGTCCGAAGCACACTTCACAACAGGCTTGGCGACCACATTTATGGCGAAGGTGATGTGCGTCTGGAAGATGTGGTCTTGGAAAAATTAATGCAAAGTGGTTACCGACTGGCTTTGGCTGAATGTTATACTGGTTTGTCGCTTGTGCACATTTTGGAATCTATTCCTCAAGCCTCTGGCCGGTTTATGTCAACATTAACCTCAACTGCCACAGAACTGGCAAATTACCTGAACTTGCAAGCAGAGCTGTTGGACCTGGATTTAACCCGGTGGTGCCGACTGGCGGCCGAAAAAATGCTTGCCGAGATGGAGGCAGACCTTGCCTTGCTCATTTACAATAATGTGACACAGGGTGGGGTGCAGGTGTTGGTTACGCTGGCTTCCCCGTTTGGCGTGTCTGTGACGCAGCGTTCTTTTGGCGGACATCCGACGCACATTAATCAATGGGCTTGTACGCTTGGGCTGGCACACTTACGCCGTTGGTTGATTGTCCATGCCTGAATGATTCGGCCGTTTCTTATCCCCTAACCTGGATAAACCAGAAAAGATTCCGAGATGAATGACACGAATAAAGCGGTTTTAATTCGTGCCATTCGTGGAATGAAGATATGGCAAGTGGCAAGAGTAGCTTCATAATTCATAATTCATAATTTCCAAGGGAGTGCGTATGAAAATCGGCATGGTCACTGCTTGCTACAAGCCTGTCGTAAACGGGGTCACCCGAATGATTTCCCTTTACAAGACGTTTTTATCTGCTATGGGGCATGATGTGTATGTGTTTACGCTGGGTACTGAAGACCCGGTAGGGGATGAACCGGGTGTGATTCGCTCGCCGGGATTGCCGCTTGGCGATTCTGGTTATTATGTGGCGGCTGGTTATTCGCCAGAAGCACGCCATTTGCTGCATGAAATGGACATTATCCACTGCCATCATTTGTTTATGAGTGTGGAAATGGCTCACCGGTACGGCCGTGCCCCCATTGTTTACACCAACCATACGCGCTATGACCTTTACGCCAATGCGGTAACCAACATTCCCCAACCGGCGGCGGATGCAATTATGCGCCAAATTTGGCCGGAATTTACTGATTTTGCGGATGTGGTTATTACGCCTTCAGAAAGTGTGCGCCGGGTGATGTTGGAATTTGGTGTTCGCCGTCCCATTGAGGTGATTGAGAATGGTGTGGATATACGGCCGTTCCAAAATCCCACACATCCTTACAGCAAAGCAGACCTGGGGCTGCCCCAAGATGCTGTGTTATTTGTCTACGTGGGGCGGCTTGCCAGTGAAAAAAACCTCACTGCACTGATCAGCCAGTTTGCCATTGCTGTTGATTTGTTCCCCCAGGCCTATTTGCTGGTGATTGGGAGCGGGCCAGACCTGGATGCCTTGCAAGTTTATGCGGCAGAGCTGGGCATTGCTCGCCATGTTTACTTTACCGGTTCTGTGGCTTACCCGGAACTGCCTAACTATCTTGCGGCGGCTGACGTTTTTGCCACTGCGTCTGTTTCTGAGGTGCATCCGTTGACGGTGATTGAAGCGATGGCGGCGGGTTTGCCGGTAACGGCCGTGCAGTCTCCAGGCATTGGTGACATTGTTACCAACGGGTACACCGGCCTTTTAACCAACCAGCCGGATGGCGGGCTGGCCGCCGCCATGACTGCGCTGGCGACAAATCCCACTTACCGGCAGCAATTGGCAGAAAATGCCTGCCGGGACAGTGCCCGCTTTGATATTACCCACACGGTAAACCGGACGGTGGCGCTGTATGAACGGCTGTGTGAAACCCGCCCGGACAGGGAGCGCGAAAAAGAACACGGCCGTTGGATTCGAAACCGGGCTGGTTGGCTGCCGCGTGTGGGGCAGTTGGCCGATATTTTGCGTACCGGAGAAAAGCGCGGCACCGGCCCGTTAAAGTGGTTTACCGATACGTTTATTTCTGATGATGAAGAAGAGCCTTTTTCGTCATGATTACGAATTTGAGATGGTGGGAGAGATGACAGAAAACGGCCGTAAAAAACTTGGTGCATTTGGTGAAAGAGTGGCTGCCATTCAACTGGAGGCGGCTGGTTATCAGATTGTTGCCCGAAATTGGCGCTGCCAGACAGGAGAAATAGACCTGATTGCTCAAAAAAATGACGTGCTGCACTTTGTGGAAGTAAAAACCCGAAAAGGCCGCCAGTCGGGCTTGCCGGAAGAGGCATTGACCCCGCGCAAAGGCCAGCAGTTGACACAGCTTGCACTGCGGTATATTGCCGAATACGAGCTGGATGATGCCGACTGGCAAATTGACCTTGTTGCCGTTGAACTGGACACGGCAGGCAAAGTACTGCGTATAGACCACATCCCCAATGCGGTGTTGGGGTGGTAGAGGGGTGGCTGTGACTGAGCAAAAGCTGTCTGCGCCGCTGTTGGTTTTGGTTGGAGAAACGGCCGTTGGCAAAACGGCTCTTTCTCTCACCCTTGCCAAAAAATTTAACGGCGAAATCATCTCGGCCGATTCCCGCCTTTTTTACAAAGGGATGGACATTGGCACAGCCAAGCCCACCCCGGCAGAACAGGCAGAAGTGCCCCACCACCTGGTTGATGTGTGTGCGCCAGATGAAACGTTGACGCTGGGTGATTACCAGGCAAAAGCATACGCCATTATCGACGACATCCATCGCCGGGGGAAGCTGCCGCTGCTGGTTGGGGGCACAGGGCAGTATGTAATGGCTGTCATTGAAGGGTGGGGAATACCGGCTGTACCGCCGCAGCCAGCCTTGCGTGCCATTTTGGAAGCGATGCCTTTAACCGAGCTAAATCGTTGGCTGTCGGTGTTGGACCCGGAGAAATACGCCACGATTGACAGGCAAAACCCGCGCCGGGTTGTGCGGGCGCTGGAGGTCACGCTGGTGGCAGGCCGCCCCATTTCTGTGCTTCAGCGGAAACATCCGCCGGGGTACGATGTGGCGCTGGTTGGTCTGACCCGTTCGCGTGAATCGTTGTATGCCCGTATTGATGCCCGTGTGGATGAGATGATGGCGGCTGGTTTGTTGGCTGAATTGGAGGGGCTGCGTGATGCGGGTTACGGCCGTTCCCTGCCATCTATGTCTGGGCTGGGCTACAAACAGTTGTGGGCATACCTTGCCGGCGAAATGTCGCTGGCTGAAGCGGTAGAACGCATCAAGTTTGAGACACATCGCTATGCCCGCCAGCAGGCAAATTGGCACAAACGGCTGCACGGCCGTATTCAGTGGTTTAATTTGGATGAACCGGAGGCTGAACAGGCTGTACTGACATATGTTGGCCGTTGGCTGTTGGCTGACAGCCGTTGACTGTTACAATACCCCTTATGCGTGAACCAAACTTTTTTGTTGGCAAAATCCCGGTATTTGGCGATGTCATCCTTTCGCCGATGGCCGGTTATTCTGATGTGCCCTACCGTGCATTGTGCCGGGCATACGGCTCTGCCATGCACTACACCGAATTTGTGCCTGTGGAAACCCTGCTGGGGCGGCGCAGTCGCAACACATTTTGGCGGCGGCTGGACAAAAAGCCCGACGAACATCCAATGGTGTTTCAGATATTTGGCAATGATGCCCAAAAGATTTTGCAAGCCGCCCAAAACATTTTAGACCTTGGGCCAGACATCATTGACATTAACATGGGCTGCTCAACGCGAAAGGTAAGCGGGCGCGGGGCAGGTGTGGGGATGATGCTTCAGCCGGAGTTGGTGGCAGAAACGTTTGCGCTGTTGTCCAAACATCTGCCTGTGCCGGTAACAGGTAAAATTCGGCTGGGTTGGGATGCCGATAATCGTAATTTTTTAGAGATTGGGCAGATTATGGTGGACAATGGGGCGGCGCTGGTGGCGGTTCACGGCCGTACCAAGGTGCAAAAGTACGGCGGCAAAGCAGACTGGGATGCCATTGCGGCCTTGAAGCAAGCCCTGCCTGTGCCTGTTATTGGCAATGGGGATGTGGTAAAGGCGGCTGATATTGACCGTATGCTGGCTTATACCGGTTGTGATGCGGTGATGATTGGCCGGGGCGCCATTGGCAACCCCTGGATTTTTAGCCGTCGTGACCGGGAATCGCTGTCAATGGGCGAAATTTTAACGGCCGTTCGCGTTCATCTAAAGGAGATGGTGGCTTACTACGGCCAGCCTTTTGGCATTATTCAATTTCGCAAGCATCTGAAGCGATATGTGGCCGGACTGCCTGAGGTTGATAGGTGGCTGCCTGCTTTGCTGGCTGTTGAGGATGAGGAGCGGTTCTTGGCGATGCTGGCTGAATGGGAAACGGCCGTTTTGCCTGAGAAAGTGGTACACGTAACCCGAAGTCTATAACCACTTTTCAGTATCTGTTCTCCAAAAGTAGTGCATACTGATAACTGAATACTGAATACGGGTACTATGCTGCCATTGGGGGATTGGGTGGCGCAGAAAATGGTTTGATT
>CAZRIB010000008.1:0-3173 GCA_964600035.1 uncultured Ardenticatenaceae bacterium
CGCTTAACAAGGGCACAACGTTTACCATTTCTCTGCCCGGTGTTTCTCTGGAGCAAGTGGCGTGAAAAACCCCGTTCGAATAAAAATAGGACGCAGATTTGCCCGATAAACGCAGATGGCTCATTACTAAATAGTGCGCTTGACAGATGGTGGCCGGTCGCAAGTTACAGGTTGCAGGTCCATTTGCCACCTGCCACTTATCTTATCTCTCGTTACTGCACAACGGTTACCACTGAACCAGACGGCCGTTTCTCCACCTCAATACGTGCCGGAAACGCATCACGCAGCTCTGCCACATGGGTAATCACCAAAATGCGGGCAAAATCATCCTGAATGGTATTAATGGCTTCCACCAGCCGCTGCCTGCCAAGCGGATCCTGGCTGCCAAACCCCTCGTCTATCACCAGCGTTTGCAGCTTTGCCCCCGCCCGTTTTGCCAGCAGTTGTGACAACGCCAGCCGAATGGCAAAGTTCACCCGAAATTGTTCGCCGCCGCTGTAATTGTCATACGGCCGTTCCCCGGCACTATCAACAATGTGAATATCCAGCGTCTCACTCTGGTCATCCCGGCTTTTCAACTGGCGCTGCGTTTCAAACATGACCCGCATCTCCCCACCCGTCAGCCTGTCCAGCATCTCATTGGCACGCTCTTCAATCTCCGGCAGCGCCTGTTCAATCAACAAAGCCTGCACACCCTGACGACCGCACGCCTTTTCCAACAGCTTCAGGCGCTGCACTTGCAGCGTATGGGCAGCCCGTTCCTCACGAAGCCGATCCTGTTGTTGGCGCACGTCCTCCAGCACATCCAGCCGCTGCTGCGCCGCCCCAACCAGCCGGTCTGCCTGTACACGCTCTTCCCGCAGGGCCTGCACATCATCTTCCAACACCGTTAAATCTGGCGAATCGGCGGTTAACGTGGCAAGCTGTGCCTGTGCCGCTTCGTGTTCTTTTTGCAAGCTGGCAACGGCCGTTTCCTGTTCCGCAATCTGTTCCGCCAAATCAGCCAGCGAATCATCCAGCGGCTTCACCGCCGAGCGCACCTCTTGCAGCCGTTGGTAACGGGCGGGCGCATCCTTGTGGGCATCGCGAGCTAGCCGTGCCTGCTGGTGAGCCTGCGCATCATAGCCAACGGCCGTAATTTGGGCTTCCAGCTCTGCCAGCTTTTCCTGTGCTTCCGGCGCAAAATCTCCCGCCGTCAACTGTGCCGTTACCTCGGCAAGCTCCTGCTGGCCGCTTTCCTCCCACTCCGCAATCAGCCGCTCGGCTTCTGCCAGCCGTGCCTCCTGGGAAGCAAGCTGCCGCTCCAGCGTTTGCCGTTCTTTTTCCAACGCCTTTTTTTGCGACACGGCCGTTTCCAATTCCGCCACTTTCTTTTTTGCCGCCGCCAACTGCTCCGCAGCGGCCGTATCCGCTTGCAGCGTTTGCAGCCGCACCAGCCCCTCCGCCTGCCACGCCGCCAGCGCCTGTTCAATCTCCTGCAAACGCGCCTGCGCCCGCGCCACCCGGTCTTGCTGCGTTTGCCGGTTGCGCTCCAACTGCCCCTGCTGTTTCAGGCCGCTGCTCAAAGTTTCTATTTCAGCCTCCAGGTCTGCCAGCCGCTCCTTGTTGCGACGGAAGCGATCCCCGCGCCCCTTGCCTTCTGCCTCCAACTCTGCCACAACCTCATCACGGTGGGCATCCGTCAGCGGCTGGCCGCACAATGGACAAGCGCCATGCGCGTCGGCCTTGAGCTGCTCAATGCGTGCTTTGTACCGCTCCATTTCTTGCCGCAGACTCTTTTGTTCCTCTGCCAGTGTATCCCTTTCTGCCAGTGCGGCAGCATGGCGCTGGCTGCGGGCTGTGGCTGCCTCCAGTTCAGTAGAAACGGCCGTCAAACTGGCCTCAGCCTCTGCCAAATTTTGCAGCACCTGTTCCTTTTCTGCCGCCAACTGTGCCATGCGCTTTTCCTGCGCCTGAAGCTGGGACAATTCCCGTTGGCGTGCGGTTTGTTCCCCCGTCAACGTGCTCACCGTCATTTGGGCTTCCTGCCAGGCCGCCTCCTGGTCTGTCAAAATGGCAAGCCTCTCTTGGATATCGGCAAGCGCTTCCTCGGTTTTCTGCTTTTCGGCAGACAGGGTTGTTTGGGTTTCGCGGGCACTCTCTGCCCGGACGGCCTGGTTTTGTAACTGTTTTTGCCGCTGTTCCAGCGCGCTTTTGGCGCGGGCAATGGTCAGTTCAAACGGCCGTTTCTCCTGCTGAAGCCGATTAAACACATCCGCCTTTTGCTGCCAATCTTGCAGGGCGGCATCCAACGTCTGCCACTGGGCAAAGGCCGCTTCGATGGCTTCGGCCTCATCCAAAATGGCCTGATATTCCTGCCGCTGGGTTTGGCGGCTTTGGTATGTTTTTTGCAGTTGGGCAGCCCGGCTGCGTGCCTGTTCCAGCCGGGTGGCTAAATCGTGGATGACTTTTTGCTGCTGAGAAACGGCCGTATGCACCTTACGCGCCTGAAGCAGCAGGGCTTCCTTATCTTGCAAACGGCTGGCAACTTCTGCCTGTTTGGCTTTGGCGGCGGCCAGGGCGGCCTCACGTTCCTCCGCTTCATCCAGCTCCGCTTCCATTTCCGCCAGCCGGGCATCAATAATGGCGATTTGCCCCTCTACCTCTTTGCGTTTTTCAGAAACGGCCGTTTTGTACGCATCCCATTTATCCACTTCCAGCAGTTGGGACAGGATTTTCTTGCGTTCATTTGGCTTTTTAGCGGTAAAGGCATCCGCCTGCCCCTGCACAAAAAAGCTGGCATTGGTAAAAACATCATAATTCATGCCCAACAGCTTTTCGATGGCGTTTTGTGTTTCCCGCAATTTGCCTTCGGTCAGGCTTTTCCAACGGCCGTCGCCGTCATAAATTTGCAGTTCCAGCGAGCCGGTTTTGCCCACCCGGTTGCGGCGGATGACGCGGTAAACCACGCCTTCCAGCTCAAACGTAAACCGAATTTCGGCCGTTTCGCCGTTTTGAGCAGCCACCCGGTTCACCAAATCGTCGTCGCTTTTGCTGCGGCTTTTGCCAAAAAGCGCCCATGTCATGGCATCGAAAATGGTGGATTTACCGGCACCGTTTGCCCCGGAAATGCAGGCTAAATGAAGACCGTCAAAGTCGATAACGGCCGTTTCTCTGTAAGATAAAAAGTTGGA
>CAZRIB010000008.1:3273-6851 GCA_964600035.1 uncultured Ardenticatenaceae bacterium
TGCTTCGCCCAACACTTCTTTAGCCAGTTTTTGCATTGCTTCCGCCTCTTCTGGCTCCAGGCCAATGGTGCGCCAATAGGTGTCTAGCAAATCTAGCGGTGTCATTTTGGCGACTTCTACCGTATTCCCCAGGCGGGTGCGTTTTTCGTCGAGGCGGTGTTTCTGGATTTTGATGCTGAAGGCGCTGCGAAAATGTTGGTAAACGGCCGTTTCATCCAGCAGCGGCTCCCAGTCACGCGGAAATGTAATTTTCACCCGGCAAATAGCATCGGCCACTTTTTCCGGCGGGGGCAGTTGTGCCAGCACATCCTTCATAAATGTATCGGCATTTTTCGGCTCAATGGCAAGGTCAATAAACCGCCGTGTCTCCAACGGCACAAATTCCCACGTCGTTTTGCCGCGTGCCACCTCCGCCAGCACAAACCCTTTCTTCTCACGGGCTTCCCCAAAATCAATCCGTTCAATCGAACCGGGATACACAATGGGGGGATGGCTGTCGGCGTGGTTCAACGATTGGTGCTTGTGAATATGCCCCAACGCCACATAATCCAGCCGGTCATTATTGAGCAAAGCATGGCTCAACACCAACTCATTCCCCAGCATCACCGCCCGCTCACTGCCATATTTGGCATTATTCACACTGACATGGGCAGTCAAAATGGTGGGGATTTTCGGGTCTGTTTTCTGGATGTGGCGATTAATCAGCTCTGTAACGCGGTCTTCAATGAGAGCCATCACTTCTTCCTGGGTTTTGCCAACTAATTCCTGGCGGGTCATAAGCTGGCTGCGCGACACCCAGGGCAGGGTAATGACCTGAGCAGGCACACCAAGCTGTTCCGGCGTTAAGGTTGCTATCCGGTCGCCAATGTGGATGTAAGGCACGTTTAGGGTGTTAAATTCGTGCAGGGTGTGGGCACGCCCGGAGGCGGGGGAGACGTCGTGGTTGCCCACCAGCAGGACGGTGGGGATTTTGGCTTCTGAAAGGCGCATGATGCGTTTGCCCCACTCGCGCTGGAAGGTGGGCTGTGGATTGCGGTCTTTGTAAGCGTCTCCGGCAAAGATGACGAGGTCTACTTTTTCTTTTACGGCCGTATCCACAATCGTGTCCAGCGAGCGCAAAAAGTCCAGCACCCGCATCGGCAGCGCCTGCTCCGGGTCATAACGGCCGTGATTGACCATGTCTATATGGGCATCGGCAAAATGCAAAATACGAATTGGTTTACTCAAGGCTTGCCCTCCAAAATTGAGAGATTAGTCATTGGAGATCTAGTAACTCGACACTTGGTTAACAACAAGGAATTGGACACGGATTTACACTGATAAACACGGATAATTGCGCTTAAAAATCTGTGTCATCCGCTTTTATCTGCGTCCTTATAAAAACTGTCGGGCAGCTAGATTGGAGATTGGTTATTGGAGATTGGTAATTTAACATAATCTCAAATTACCAATCTCCAATCTCCACTAAATTTATCCCCCCTCCACCACAATTTGGTAATTTCCTGTGTTTGGGTCTCCGGCGGGGAAAACACGCTGCACAATGAGATAGTAACGCCCTGCACCCAATGTGGTGGCAATCGTTTCATCTAGTGTGCCGGGGTTCAGGCTGCTGCCATAACGCAGCTTGTTGGCATCATACAGCATCAGGTTGTAGTCGCTGTTTGCGGGAATCTGTGTCAGGCGGATGGTAACGGCCGTACTCGCGGACAAATCAAAATAATAGACATCATACAAATCGCGAATGTTGTCAAAATTATGCTGCTGCGGCACATTGAGCGCCAACGGGTCAGCCACAGCCGGGTAATCATCCGATGCCGATTCAGACAGCACCAGCGGCAGGTACAAGGCGGGCGGCGGCAGATAAAGCCGTTCCATCAACGAAAGCGCCGCTGCCGAAAATTCACCACCAACGACCCACAGATTATGGCCGACAAATGCGCCACGCGGCCAATACCGCGCCGGTTTGCTAAAAGAACCACCCAAATCAAAGGCAATGTCAAGCAGTTCCCAACTGTTTGTGGCTGGGTTATACCGTTCCACAGCCGAAACTTCACCGTTGGCATCTGCACCGCCAAAAATGTACCAACTACCATCTTCGGCGACGGCGCTGCCCGCCCCATAACGCGGCACGTTCAGGTCGCCGGTTGTCACCCATGTGCCGCCGGGGGTGTAACACAGGCCGTTGCTCAGCAAAACGGCCGTATTCGGGTCTGAAGGATTGTCCTGCAAGCCGCCAGCCACACACACCTTGCCATTCACCCAGGCCGCCGTGTGGGCGTAACGCCTTTCCGATACCGGCATGTCCACAGACGAGACCCATTGATTCAAGTCGGCAAAATAAAAGTACATTTTGTTGCTCACGACAGCATTGCCTGCCAGCGGCGGCATGCTGCTAAGCCCGCCAATGAGATAGTACCCATTTTGTGAGGGAACGCCGGAGGCAACGGCCGTTGCCCAGGCAAAAGGCACACCATCCGGCCAGCCAACACTGGCTAAATTATTTGCCGTAGACCAACTATTTTTAGCAATGTCATACACCCAATGCGTGCCGTCAAAAGCTGTCAAACTGCCATTGTCGCCGCCGGGCACATAAATTTTGCCATTTACCAAAGCGGCTGTGGTGTTGGCATATCCCGTGCCGGGCATTTGGGCTAATGCGGTCCAACTGTTGGTTGTGGTGTCAAAGCGCCACAGTTCATTGCTGACGCCGCTGGCTGTTTGCCCGCCAATGACATACAACGACATGCCATCTTTCACCAGAGCATGGCGGCTGATGGCTGGCGGCAGGGGAGTGGTGATAACTTGTGTCCAGCGCGAGTTCACGTCTTCCAGCCAGACGGCAACGCTTAAATTGGCTGCACCGCCCGCAATGCCGGACTGGAAGTCGGCAATTTCGATGTAGTAGGTCTGGTCTTTGGTGACATTGAAGACAGCTTTGGATGTGAGTCCGCTGGCGTCGTCATTGCAGGCAACGGCCGTTAACGAGCCGCACGCTGTGCAATTTTGGTCAGCCGGATTACAGCCTGCGTACACAGCCAAAATGGTATCGTAGCTGCTGTTGAGTGTTTCTACCGTGACACGGCCGTTTCTGGGCGCAACAAAGTAGTACCAGGCAGTTCGGTAGCCACGCGGGTTTCCGGGCGTACCAAACGTACACGACAGCGTGGGGTCATTTGGATCTTCGGTAAATGCTGTCACATTCGATGTGCCGCCGCTGCCCCCACCTGTCAAATCAAGTTGGGTAGCCAGACTGCACACATCATTGGCAGAAGCCGCAATGGTAAAAGAGGGGAGGGGCGTTTCTGCTGTGGGCAGTACGGCCGTTTCTCCCGTTACCTCCAGCGCCACCGGCGACGTCACAACGGGAAGCGGGACTTCCTGAGCAGCCACCCCTAAAGCCAAAACAAATCCCGTCAAAACAATGCTAATCCATAAAAAGCGCGAGTATTGGCGCATACACAGACCTCCTTTGCACCCTAAGAGATTGTACAAAGAGAGTATTTAATTTGCGAACAGGGGGAGAGATTGGTTGTTGGTTATTAGTTATTGGTTATCTGGGATTTGGGATTGGGGATTGG
>CAZRIB010000008.1:6951-23494 GCA_964600035.1 uncultured Ardenticatenaceae bacterium
CAGCCAATCTCCAATAACCAGTAACGAATAACAGTTTAAGCGGCTTTCTTCAAAGAAAGGGCCACTTGCTGATCGCCAATAGTCACTGTTTCTGTTACCAATGCGTCTGCAAATGAACCAGCTTCCAGAGACAAGGCCAATGTTTCAGCCTGAATGTAGTCGGCAAAAGTCACCATGCCGGCGGCAATGTCGCCTTCGGCTTCATAGGCCAGGTGAATGCGGTCAGATATTTCCAGACCGGCCTCTTTGCGCAGGTTGTTGACCATGCGTACAACATCGCGAGCGTACCCTTCCTGGATGAGTTCGGGTGTTAGTTCGATGTCTACAGCAACGGTAACGCCTTTGTCGCTGGCAACGGCCGTACCGCCCAACGACTCCGTTTGCACCAACACATCATCCCCACTCAAAGAAACCGTCTCGTCACCCACTGTCAGTGTCAAAGATTCCCCGGCTTGCAGCTTGCGCGCCGCTTCCGCCGCATCCAGCACCATCAGCGCTTTGCGCACTTGCGGGAACAACTTGCCAAACTTTGGCCCCAACACACGGTTATTGGGCAGCAGCTTGTAATTCACCAACTCGCCAACTTCCGAAACAACCTCAATCTCTTTCACATTAATTTCTTCGGTCAGCACATCGGCCAATTCCAGCAAATCGTCCTGCTCTTGCTGTGACCCCACATTTACCCGGGCTTTGGCCAGCGGTTGGCGCAGTTTAATATCGGCAGAACTGCGGGCGGCACGTCCCAAACTGGCTGTGGTAATGGCCAGACGCATTTTGTCCAGCAGGCGGCGGTCCAGAGCGTCCGGGTCTGCCTGTGGGTACAGGTGATGGTGTACGCTGGTTGGTGCATTTTCATCCACTGAGCGCACCAGATTCTGGTACATTTCTTCGGTGATGAAGGGGATGAATGGGGCCAGCAGTTTAATGAACTCGACCAGCACGTGATAGAGGGTGGCGTAAGCGGCAGCTTTGTCTGCATCGGCCTCGCTCTTCCAGAAGCGGCGGCGGCTGCGGCGGACGTACCAGTTGCTCAAATCATCGAGGAAAGCTTCCAGGTGTTGGGTTGCGCGTTCTGAGTCGAAAACGTTTAGTGCCTCGCGTACGGCAAGGGTGGTTTCGTTTAATCGCTCTACTATCCATTTGTCTAGTTGGGCATGGGCAGGGTTGTCGGAAACGGCCGTTTCCCCATTCGGCAGCCAGCCATCCAACTGCGCATAATTCACAAAAAAGGCATACACATTCCACAGAGGAATAATAAAACGGCGGCGCGTTTCATCACCCACATGGTAACCAAAGCGCAAATTTTGCTCCGGTTTACAACTGGCATACAGCCAGCGCATCGTATCCGCGCCCATTATCTCAGCCGCCTCATTAAACTCAATCATGTTCCCCCATGATTTATGCATTTCACGGCCGTCTTCCGCATACAACGTGCTGTAACCAAACAAATTCTTAAACGGGCCAACGCCATCCGCCATCAGCGTACTTTGCGCCAACAAACTGTAAAACCAGTTGCGGAACTGCCCCGGAAAACTTTCACTCACCCAATCAGCCGGATACCATTTCCGCCAATATTCCGGTTCCGTGCTGTAATGCATGGTGCTAATGCCAACAATACCTGCATCCAGCCAGGGATTTCCTACATCTTTAATACGTTCAACGGGCTTACCGCAGTTGGGGCAGGCAATTTTCACCGCATCCACATATGGCCGGTGTGGTGTATGGCCATCAAATTCTTCCCAGCCTTCCACCGCCCGTTCCTTCAACTCATCCCGGCTGCCAACAACATGAAAATGACCACATTCACGGCACTCATAAATCGGCAGCGCCAACCCATAATACCGCTTCTTGCTAATCATCCAGTCGTGCATATTGCGCAGCCAATCCATCTCCCGGTCATAGCCAAAACTGGGATACCAGTTGGCTTGATCAACCGCATCCATAATCTGATAACGGAAACTGCGTGCCTTTTCTTCTGGTGTTACCTCTTCACGCGGCTTGTCATACAACTCGCCCATGTTGATAAACCACTCATCCACCAGACGGTAAACCAGCTCATTTCCACAGCGCCAGCAGTGGGGATAGCGGTGGGCGTACCGCTGTTTGCGATAGTAGAACCCTTTCTTGTTCAAATCTTCAAATACGTCATGCGCCACATCATGGGCAGAACGGCCAACCAGCCACTCAAAGCCATCGATGTAAATGCCATTTTCATCCAGAGGCGCAACCACTGGCAGGTCATTTTCTTTGCTCAACTCAAAGTCTTCTGCACCACAGCCTGGGGCAATGTGAACAATGCCCGTCCCTTCATCTGCGCCAACTTCTTTCCAGGGAATGACGCGATGGGTGTATCCGGCTTCGGCAAAGGCTTTTTGCACGGCTGGCAGTTCATCATAAGGGCCAACATATTCCCAACCAACCAGCGCTTCGCCGGGCATTTTGTCTACAACTTCCCATTTGCCAATGAGGGATTGTTTGGCGGCTTCTTCAGCCAGGTAATAGGTCCAGCCATCTTCATGCTGTACTTTGACGTAGGTTAATTCCGGGCCAACGGCGGCAGCCACGTTGCTGGATAATGTCCAGGGTGTGGTTGTCCAGACCAGCAGGGCTTCGTTGTCACGTCCCACCAGTGGGAAGCGCACAAATACGGATTCATGGGTCACTTCCTGATACCCTTCGGTGACGATTTCGTGCTGGCTGATACCTGTACCACAGCGGGCACACCAGGGCATAACGTCGCGCCCTTTGTATACCCAACCTTTGTCAAAACATTTCTTCAAAAAGGCCCAAATTTGGTAGTTGTTTTCGTCGCTGAAGGTGAAGTAAGAACCGCCCATTTGTGGCATGCCAAGCTGCCCCACAACTTGCTCGACTGTGCCGGTGATGGGGCCATCTGCGCCTTGTACGGTTACTTCTTTCAGGGGGTCTTCTTTCATCAGGTCGCGCAGGTGGCGCAGGGTTTCGGGGTCGTTCCAGTCCATCCAATACCCAAGGCGCTGGGACTGTTCAGTTTGTACGGCCGCATAGTTCAGCACTTGCACTTTACATTCGGCCGTAAATTTATCCAGACCAAATTTTTCGATTTCGCGCTTGCTGTTGAAACCCAGCCGTTTTTCTACGTTAACTTCTACCCACAAGCCCTGACAGTCGAACCCATTTTGCCAGCGCTGGTTTTTGCCAAGCATGGCGTTGTAACGCTGGTAGAGGTCTTTGTATGTGCGTCCCCAGGCGTGATGAACGCCCATGGGGTTATTGGCGGTAATAGGGCCATCCAGGAAGGAGAAGATGCCGTACTCTGCTTCTGTTTGGGCACGAAGGCGGCGCAGTTCGTTGAAAGCGTCGGTTTTGCGCCAAAATTCAAGAATGCGCCGTTCCATTTCTACAAAATCTGTTTTGGTATTTACATCTTTAAATGCCATCTGGTTTACTCCATCTTGTATATGGTTGATGATTCATAATTTAAGCAGGCTGTCTGCTATGTGGTTGTCTGTTTGGGAACGAGAATGAAATAACCTGCAAAACTGAGATTGGAGATTAGAGATTAGAGATTGGAGACCGGTGTAATCTCTAATCTCCAGTCTCTAATCTCCCGTAAGTTATTAAATCTTCATTCCTTATTCATTTTGATATCTGGTAATGCGGCTGGCAACGGCCGTTAACCCTTGTCGCTCCATGCCAATAGGCCAGCCATCTTCCTCACTGCGCCAAATGATGCGCCATTGGTCTTGCCAGGAGAGCCGCCAGGGGGCATACGGCCGTATTTTGCCAGCTATCTCTGCATCAATAAAGTCCGTAATCAACGGCATCAAAGTAAAAGTGGTAGTGTATAAGGACAAAAAGTCGGGGGCTTGCGGGTTAGATTGCAGCGTAACGGCCGTGTCCGACGGCGCACCGCCCCACTGCCCAACAAAATGCAGCCCCATCACCGCCGGAAACCAAACATGATAACCACGCGGTACAGCCAGCACCTGTTCAAACGATTCGCCATTCACCTCACGGGAAGCCGATACGGCCGTTTCATCAAACACCACATCCCCTAAAACACGCACCAACTCACCAGCCACATGCCCCCAAAAGCGATACTTGAGCCGTGCCAGGCGGCCTTGCGGATTGATGACGGCATGATACAAGTAAGAATGCCCGGAATCCGCCTCTCTGGCATCCAAATCTACCCGCAAAAATTCAAAGCCATCCAAGGCCACAGTCCGCCGCCAATACTCCACCGCGCCAGAAGGCTTGTCATCCTGAAAGTAGGTTAACAACCCCTCTGCCACCGGCTTTTCATATGGCTGTTCATAAATAATGCTTCTCATCATTACGGCTCAATTTTGAGTTTGCTGAAAAAAAATCGCCAAGCACGCAAAGAGCGCAAAGAAACACCAGAAAAAATTCGTGCAATTTGTGGCTTTTTTCAGAACAATCAATTTTTTAATCTGCGGGCAAATTCTCCAGCTCTACATAGATGCGTTTGTTTATCTTGCCTTTGCTTTTGTAATTGGCTATGCGAATCTTGCCGACTTCACGGGTATTGGCAACATGCGTGCCGCCGTCTGCCTGCAAATCCAACCCAACAATCTCCACCGTTCGCACTTCCTTAATCCCCTCTGGTAATAGATTGATTTTCGTGCGAATCAGGTCTGGAATTTGGAAGGCTTCTTCGCGCGGTAAAATCTGAACACGTGTTTCTCGCGCCGCTGCCACTTCCTTGTTGACGGCTTCTTCAATTTCGGCCACCAGCTCCTGCCGCATGGTTTCAAATTCAAAGTCCATGCGCCCTTTGAGTGGTTCCATGTTGCCGCCGGTTACTTGTGCCCCGTAGTCGCGCCAGACTACGCCACAAAGGATGTGCATGGCGGTGTGGGTGCGCATAAGCTGGTATCGTCTTTCCCAGTCGATTTTGCCGGTAACGGCCGTACCCGGTTCCGGCAGTTCCCCATCCAAAAAATGCACTACCTGACCGGCCACTTTCTTGACTTTGGTCACCGGCCACTGCTGCGATTCGGCCATCAACACACCCACATCATTGGGCTGGCCGCCGCCGCCGGGATAAAACGCTGTCTTGTCCAGCACCACACCGCCATCCACAACGGCCGTTACCACCGCGTCAAACTGTTTGACATACGCATCAGTTAAATACAAAAGCTCACTCATTTGCCATTCCTCACACATCACCAACAAGTAACTGTACAGGTGATGCCAAAAACTAACCGCAAAGCGCGCAAAGGACGCAAAGAATTAAGGAAAAATTCGTTCTTTCTGCAATTCGCTATCCTGCTCTCTGCCTAAAACAAATCCAGACATGAATAGTTGCACCAACAAAAAACGCCTTCATCCCAAATTGGGACGAAGGCGTGTGTCTCCGCGGTACCACCCAAATTCCCGGCTGTCACCGGGCACTCAGTCGATAACTATCATTATCGCATCCAGATAACGGTGGATGAGGCCGGTCAAGCCTACTCGCCGATACGGCTTTCAGTTAACAACTCCGGAGGGATTTTCGGTTTTGGGCCTGTACCTGACTTCCACCAACTCAGGTTCGCTAGACAGCAGCCGGTTAACCTACTCGTCTCCATCACTGCTTTTGTGTATGTGTGGGGGCATTATGCCAAAACGGCCGTTTCCTGTCAACAAAACGCCCCATGTGAGGGCAACCGTCTTCCAGACGGCGCTCCCCGTGTGAAAAATGTGTGAGGGAATACGGCCGTTCCCTTGTGCCACCACCCCCCTCCCCCTAAAATAAACTCACCGACCCACTTCCCACCGATTCCCTGACGGCATGTCACCAAAATGACACCCGGCATACCAAATATGCTACAATCCAAACGTTACCCAATTTCATCAAAAGGAGTCTCCCCCATGTCCAATGTGCAAGAAATCGCCAACCGCATCATCGAGAACGTCGAACACGTCATCGTTGGCAAACACGCCGAGCTGCAGCTCACCGTTCTCGGTCTGCTCAGCCAGGGACACATGCTCATCGAAGACGTTCCCGGCGTTGGCAAAACCGTACTGGCAAAATCACTGGCAAAATCGGTTGGCTGTAAATTTCAACGCATCCAATTTACCCCCGACATGCTCCCCAGCGACGTGACCGGCGTCTCTGTCTTTAACCAAAAAACCCGCGAATTCGAGTTTCGCCCCGGCCCCATTCATGCCCAAATCGTCCTGGTAGACGAAATTAATCGCGCCACACCCAAAACCCAATCCGCCCTGCTGGAAGCCATGGAAGAACGCCAGGTTACCGTCGATGGGCAAACTTACCCATTGGAAGAGCCGTTCATGGTACTGGCCACACAAAACCCCATCGAATACGAAGGCACATTCCCCCTGCCAGAAGCCCAGTTAGACCGCTTTTTGCTGCGCATCCACCTGGGTTATGCTTCCAAAGAAGAAGAAATTGAAGTGCTAAATCGCCAGCAGTACACCCACCCCATCAATTCATTGGAGCAGGTTGTTTCTGTAGAAGAACTGCTGGCAGCCCAGGCGGCCATCAAAGATATTTATATCGATGATTTGGTGAAGGAATACATTATTGACATCGTGCGCCAAACCCGTGAGCATCCCGATGTTTACCTGGGGTCAAGTTCACGTGGGGCGCTGGCTATTTACCGGCTGGGGCAGGCCAGGGCGGCCGTGCTTGGCCGGGATTATGTTTTGCCGGATGATGTAAAGGTGCTGGCAAAACCGGCACTGGCCCACCGGATTATTGTTGGCCCGGCCGCCCGCATTAAGGACGTGGAGCCGGAGCAAATTGTGCAAGATATTCTTGACCGGCTGCCTGTTCCCGGCGCGCAGGTTGGCCCACGGGCATCGTAATTATGAAACAACGCAGAACGGCCGTTTTCCTGTTAGCAGTCAGCGCACTCATTGCCGGGCTGGTTACCGGGCGCAGCATCTTCTTCAATCTGACCTATCTGCTCACCCTGCTCCTCATCGTCTCCTTTGCCTGGGCATGGAGCAACATCAACTTCGTCCACCTGTCCCGCATCACCCGCGTGCGCCGCACTCAGGTAGGCCGCCCATTGGAAGAACGGTTTGTTGTCCGCAATACCAGCCTGATTCCCAAACTTTGGCTGGAAGTACGCGATAATGGCACACTGCCCGGCCACTACGCCAGCCATGTTGTCACCAATCTTGGCCCCCGCGACGATTTTTCCTGGCGGGTAACAACCATTTGTCGCCAACGCGGCCGTTACCAGCTTGGCCCCATTCGCCTGGCAACCAGCGACCCCTTTGGCTTCTTCCCAATGGAACGGAATTTGTCGCCAACGACCAATGTGGTTGTGTTCCCCCTTACTTTTGACATCTACAACTTCTCCCTGCCACAAGGCATTTTGCCCGGCGGCGATGCCCTGCGGCGGCGCACACACCACATCACCACCAACGCCTCCGGCGTGCGCGACTACGAACCGGGTGACAGTTTCAGCCGCATCCATTGGCGCTCTACTGCCCGCCGCGACCGGCTTGTGGTAAAAGAGTTTGAGCTAGACCCGATGGCCGACATTTGGGTGGCTGTGGATATGTCTTTGGTGGCACACACCGCCCCACGCAGAAAACCAGAGCCGCCAGTCTCAATGGGCGATGTGCCAGCCTGGATGCGCATGGAGCCGTTTACCTTGCCGGAAACAACGGAAGAGTACACAGTAACCATTGGCGCATCAGTGGCACAATATTTTTTGCGTTTTGACCGGGCTGTGGGCATGTTGGCTTACGGGCAGTCGAATGAAATTGTGCAGCCAGACCGGGGCGAGCGGCAGTTAAACCGCATTTTGGAGACACTGGCCGTTTTGCGGGCGGAAGGAGAAGTGCCGCTGGAAGATATGCTGCTGGGTGAAGCGTATCTCTTCCCCAGAGGAACGACGATTATCGCTGTCACGCCTACATTTCGAGAGTCTTGGGCTGTGGGGGCCAGGCAGCTTGCCCGGCGAGGGCTGCGTGTGGTGTCGGTGTTGGTGAATCCGGCTACATTTGGCGGGCCGCACAGTAACCAGAAATTGCTTTCTTTGCTGCAAGCGAATGGGTTGATGGCGTACAGTGTGAATGCGGGAGATGATTTAACGGCCGTTCTCAGTCAACGCCATGCCGGTGCAAAATATTTGGTGAGGTAATCATGGACAATCAAAGTCGTCGTTGGGTGATTGTGGCCGTCAGCCTTGTGGTACTTGCCCTTTGTGCCAGTACCATTGCTGTATTGAATGTCTTTCTTATCCGTGAGCCACAATCTGCCGAAGAAACGGCCGTTTCCCCTGAAACATCCCCCCCCGACGGCCTGCTCATCATCTATGTTGCCCCGGGCAGCCCCGCAGAAAAGGCCGGTTTGCAGTGGGGTTCCTTCATTACGGCCGTTAACGACACCCCCGTGCTGGAAGTGGCAGATTTGACGAACAGGCTGCAAGAGATTGGAGCAGGCGGAACGGTAACGCTGACTATGCTGGTGAACGGCCGTTTCCAAACCACCACCGTCACCTTAAACAGCGAGCCACCTTTGCTTGGCGTGCAAGTAGTTGGGGCGGGCGGCATTGCCTCATCCGCATCCCCACAACCGCCTGTTACCAACCGTCCCTGGGCACAAATTCGCGCTGTACAACCGGATACCCCGGCATCGGCGGCGGGTCTGGCGGAGGGGGATATTGTAACGGCCGTAGACGGGCAGGTCGTTTTGGATACAGCAGAGCTTGTGGCAGTCATTGAGGGGAAACAACCGGGAACGGCCGTGGCTTTAACCATTCGCCGGGGCACTGAAACCTTAACGCTCAATGCCACACTAACCACCCACCCCGACGACCCCAACAAACCCTATTTGGGTGTCATTCTGGATGAGTAAAAAATTGAGGATCAAAGCTTGCTTTAATCCTCAATCATCAATCTTTATCGATTACACAATCGGCAGTGAAATGGAATCTGACTGGGGTTGTGGCTTGTCAACGGCCGTGCCATTCATACTCCAGGGGCCAACATGGTCAATCTTTACCTGAACCAACTGCCCTTTTAGGTCACGAGGATCCTCAAAAAAGACCAGCTTACCCTGTGGATTGCGTCCCCGCCAGCGACCTTTATGCTGCTCTTCAACCAGCACCTCAACCGTTTGCCCCAGGAATTTTTGCATCTTTTCCAGCGACACTTCCGCTTGCAGCGCCTCAATTAAATGAAAACGGCGGCGCTTTTCTTCATCCGGCACATCATCCACCATTTTGCGAGCGCTCACCGTGCCCGGACGCGGACTGTACCGTGCCAAATGCACCTTATCCAGCCGCAGCTCGGCCAAAACATCATACGTTTTCTGGAACTGTGCTTCTGTCTCACCCGGAAAGCCCACAATAATATCGCAGTGAACGGCCGCATCCGGGATAATCTCACGAATACGATACACCAGCCGCCGGTAATCATCGCGGGTATAGCCACGCTTCATATTTGCCAGCACCTCATCATCACCCGCCTGAATGGGCACTTCAATCTGCGGCATCACCTTGGGCAAATCGCGCACAGCGTACAAAATTTTATCCGTCATGTAATTCGGGTGGCTGGTCAAAAAACGAATACGCTCCAGCCCCTCAATGTCATGAATCACATGAAGCAAATCGGCCAAATCAGGGCCGTCCGGCACATCATACCCGTAGCGGTCTACAATTTGCCCCAACAGCATCACCTCTTTGACACCCTGGGCAACCAGTGAACGCACTTCAGCCGCAATTTCACCCACGGGACGGCTGCGTTCAATGCCGCGCTTTTGGGGAATAATGCAGAACGAGCAGGCATGGGAACAGCCGTACACAATGGCAACGGGCGCAGCGACAAGTTCGCCCCGCTGGTCGGCAGGCAAAATAACCTCCCCGTCCATCAAGGCATGGCGCTGGGCAGTTTGCGTTTGCTCCAGCTCCCAATCTTCGCCCTGGCGTAGATGCGCCATTAATGGCGTGCCGTCGGTGGAAGGCTCCATAAATACATCCACAAAGGGGAATGCTTCGGCCAATTTTTTGTTGCCGCGCACGCCAACCACACAACCCATCACCGCAATGGTACGGTTGGGGTCTTGTTCTTTCAGGTGGCGCAAATTTTGCAGCTTGCCGTAAGCCTTGTCTTCTGATTGTTGGCGAACAGAGCAGGTTTGCAAAATGATGACATCGGCATCATCGGCAGTGTTGGTGGCCTGATAGCCGCCTTTTTCCAGTTGTGTGGCTACCCGCCGGGCATCGGCGTAGTTCATCTGGCAGCCTGTTATCCAAAAGTGATATTTCTTGGTCATGTTGTTTTTCCAAATTTCACAAATAAGCATTCAGCTTGTCTACTGAAATGTTGAGACGCTGATAGCTAAATGCTTACTCCAGTTATTTATGCTTATTGCAAATTATCAACGAGTTGAGTAGTTGAAAGGTGATTCTATCGCCCGTGTGGGAGGGCGTCAAGAATGCCTGGACGGGGGCGGGGGCTTGCAGCAGCATGGCTTTGATGCGGGCAGTGTGTGCCGGGGTGTGGTTGAATGGGGCCAGCCATGTGTGCAGGTCTATGGTTTGGGGGTAGTGCTCCTGGTGTGTATGAGTAAAGTGATGGGCTGTAAGGATTTCTTGCCATTGGTGCAGGCTGAGGGCACGGCCGTATCCGGCATGGCCCATTTGCATAAACAGGTTCACATACGCCCCGGCCTGCCGCTGCAAGCGTGCTTTCTTTCCACGCAGCCGGCTGCCCGGCACAATGGGAACGTACAACGCCAGCCAGCCGCCTTCACAAAGGATGCGGTGGGCATGGGCAACGGCCGTTTCTGCCCCATCTGTCAGGTAAGCAGGCAAATGAAGTGCAACCAGATTAAACGCAGCCGTCGGCAGGGCAGACAGGGTTTGCTCAAAATTAATGGGGCTGGCAGGAAGGGAAACGGCCGTGGCCTCCGGCAAAACAAAAGGCATCTGCCCCTCTTCCGGCTGCAAAGCCAGCACAGTCCACCCCGGCTGAAGGGGAATCATTTTTTGCAATGTGTGTTGTACCATGATGATTTAATGATCCATCGATTAAAGATTAAAGATTAAAAAGGGAAACCGGCAGCCCATTCACAATTCACCATTCTCCATTCACAATTCACCATTTACCATTCTCCATTCTCCATTCCCCTACTCCGTCCACATCACCGCCGAACAATCACCCAAATCATGCCGAATAATTTGCTGGTAATCATAGGCCGGTGCGCTAAGACCAAATACACGATCGTTGACACTGGTTATCAACCATTCCCCGTCCAGCGACCAATTTGTTGTGGCAGCGGGCAGGAATGTTGGCGTGGCCGCAGGCAGCGTTTGGATTTCCCCGCTTTCCAAATCGAGCAAGAATGTCACATTTCTGAAGGCGTTTGGCCCATTGGGGCGCAGGTGGGGCACGGAACCGGTCACTATCAGGAAACGGCCGTTTGGCGAAATATCTACCGAATGATCCAGGTCATACCCAATTGTCATGGAATGGGTCAAATTTTTATGCCGCCGGTTGTAGGTAAACAAATACGCATCTTCCGCTTCAACGTCAAAAGCGGCCACAATCAGCATATTCGGGTCAGCGGGATTGGCAAAGGCATAACGTAATTTCAACGAAGACGGCCGTTCCGCCTCCGGCACAGCCGCCAGCAAATCCTCATTAGACAACACAACTTCCGTCTCATCGCCATACACCGATGCCAGCATCAACTCCTGTTTATCCGGTGTGGCTCCATATTGGAAAAAGCCAAATTGTTGGGCATTCACCCAAAACGGCGCATAACCCGTCTCCAAAACAGGCGCATTAAAAATAGGGCGCAGTGCCCGATCTGCCAGCAGCAAATCGGCCGCTTCCGGCATTAAATCGCTGAACACAAACACCCGGTTTTGCACGGCAAACAGCGTTTGGTTTGACAATGACTGGTTGCGCACCAAAATGGCGTGACGGCCGTCTGGCGACCAGACCGGCAGTCCGGCGGCTGGTTCGGCAGTGCACCCATCTTCTGTACAGGCAGCCAAATCAACCACGTAAGGCAGCGGCGCGGAACGGCCGTTTTCCGCCGTTTGCACATACACCATCACATACTGCCCGGAAGGGTCTGCCTGCCCAAATGAAAGCGACATAGCCATCTCAGGCAGCAGGGGCAGCAGTGTGCCATCATGCCACCACAAAGTCTGATTTTTGTTGTTATCCCGGCCAATATCCAATGCTTGAATAATCAGGCCGCCATCATTTGGCAGGGCATTCACAAAGGCAAACGGCACATCGGTTATTTTTTGCCAGCTCTGGTTTTGAAACTGGTATTGGTACAGGGATGCCGCGCCGGGAACAACCGACTGGCTGCACAAAGCCAGCAAATTTTGGTCTGGCAAAGCAATGGGCGGCTCTTTTTGTGCCTGGGCATAGGCATAATCCAGCCAATCCTGCTCCATTTCGGCCACAATGCCCTGCACGTCATCAATGCCGCCTCCGCGCAAGGCGGCCAGCCAGGCGGTTAAGGTGTCATGCAGCATGAGCTGGCGCTGCATGGCGGCGGCGCTTTGTCTGGGTTCATGGGTGGTTAAAAAGTCAACGGCCGTAAACACCAGCCACCCATTCGGCCCCTGCAAATAATCAAAAGTAAGCTGAGACCACGCCGTCAGCAGCTGCCGTGTGCCATATCCGGACAAAAGCAGGCGTTGGTAATCATCGGCCGTTACCGGCCAGCTTTCCCAGCCCAACTGCGCCAACTGGTATTGCAGCAGCGCACCGTAAACAGGCGCACGAATGCAGCATGTGTAGCCAACGATGTCGGTAATGGCGACGGCCAGCGTTGGCCGCACGTATAACTTCAACAGGCTTTGGTAGCTGGTTTCGTTCGCGGGCAGCCCCATTAAAGTGGGTGTGGGCAGTTCCAGTTGGCCGGGTTTGGTCAGCAAAATGTTCATGTTGGTGGCATCCAGCAGCAAGGCGGGGTCTGTGCCCAGGCGTAAAGTCATGTGGAACGCTGCGGGGCAGTTGAGCAAGGGGAGATTGGCACATGCTTCGGCAACGGCCGTATCCAGGTCGGCGGCTAATTTTTCGGCAGTTTCTGCGTCGCGCTGGGGGTAAGTCACTGTCACAAATTCGCCGTCGCTGGTTTGCCAGCCGCCCCAAAAGCTGCCGTCTGGCGGAGCATATAACCAGCGCTGTGTGCCTCGCCGGTAAACGGCCGTTTGCGTCAGCACGATGGTTTCTGTTAAACCGCTTTGGCTGCGCACAGCGTAGGTGTAGGGCACAGCCAATACCGCTTCGGTAAAGTCCGGGTTTATTTGCAGAGAAACGGCCGTGTCTGGCAAATGTGCCGGGTCAATGGGTTCGCTTTTTTCCAGCAGTGTCATGCCAAATGCGGCCCGGTTTACCAGCATGTCTTTGGCAAACAACTGCTCCTGAACGGCCGTCCACTGCAAATCGCGGCCGGAAAGCAGGGAAAGAAAAAGGGCATCGTCGCTGGCGGTATCTGCTTTTACCAGCAAGTTGTGGCTGGAAACCAAATCGGCCGTGACGGAAGCTGTGGCATCGTTCACCCGGCGGGAGACTTCGCGCGCCAACCCGATGCCACCGGCTAAAACAACCACAAGGACCAGTGCCACAGCCCAATACGGCCGTTTGCGAGGCTGCTGTGCGGCTTCTTCTGCCATTTCCGGCACATCCCAATCTGCTTCTTCTTCTGTTCGCCACTCAAAACCGGGTTTCATGCACACTCCAAAAGATGATGAAAGTCATTAAAGAGAGCAACTAGGCAGAAGGAACGCAGAGCGGCACGGAGAACCCGCAAAGCTGCGCAGAGAATGAAAGAGATTTTTTCTTTTTCTCCGTGTAACTTTGCGAGACCTTTGCGAAACTCCGTGTTCCTGAAATTTCTAACATGAGCACCTGAATAATTACTAAAGAGATTGGTTATTGGTTGTTGGTTGTCCAGCCAATCTGCCAGCAGTTATCCAGGTTATGCTCAACAACCTGGCGGTAATCAGTGCCTAATAAATTGAGAATCAAGTTGTGGTCACGATTATAAGCCAGCCAACGGCCGTCTGGTGACCAGGCAATGACATCACTATCGGCAATAATTTGTGTCTGTTCGCTGCTGTCTGTATTGGTTAAGGTAATGGTGCGCTGTCCGGTGCTGGGAGATACCAGTTGGCTGTAAGCCAGCCACTGCCCGTCTGGTGAAAGGGAAACGACATTGTCAGAGATATTTTCTGCGGCAATGGTTTGGGTAGATACAAGCGTGCCATCTGGCTCCAGGGTGACTAAATAATACCATTGTGTGGCATCCAGACGGTAAATCAGGCTGGAACGTGCAGTCAATGCTAATTTTATTTGCCCGTTGTACACGGCCGCATCGTGTAAATAGAGCAGCAGTTGGGTTGGCCGGTCTGCTTCCGGCAGTGCTTCCAGCAGGGTGTCGTTGGTTAAAACGACCTGTTCTTCTCCATTTATGTTAACCAAAAGCAGTTCCTGTGTGCTTTCCACGCCATCTTCCGGGTTTAACGGCCGTATATAGGCAAACTGCTCATCCGTCAACCAAACAGGCATACTACCCAAACCCAAAACCTGCCCGTTTTGGCCTGCACCATCTGTTAACTGCACCTGAAGATAGGAAAACATTGGGTTGTCATTGTTGGCAGCAAACGAACGCTGTGGAGAAACGACAAGGGCATTCTTTCCTGAAGGCGACCAGAACATATAGCCGTCGAGCGGCGTCGTTGAGCAGCGGCCGTTTTCACACTGCGCCAAATCCACCAGCCAATACGTAGCCTCTCCGCCGTCCAAAAAATCTACCCGCTGCAAATAGCGGCCTGTGGGGTCTATGCCATTGATATAGAGATAACCGCGATCTTTCATGTCGGGGGTAAAAACCGCAATTTCTTCATCGTCACGCCATATGCTAATCTGCAAATTGGCAGGCGAAATACCGGCGTCAGAAACCTGATCGTAGCTGTACACCACATACATATTGGGCAAAGTCATCGTATCAACCCAACCGACCCGGCCTTCTTCAAAGGTATTGGCAAACACATTGCGCCAACTCTGTTCCACCATGTCATATAGCAGCACATTTGATTCGCCCTGGCTGGGAGGCAGGCAGACAAGCTGCACAGAGGCATCCGGGTATGTTTCTGGCGGCGGGGGTGTCATGGTTTGGCTGGCATGGTTCATCACAAAAACCATCCACTCTGCTTCCAGGGCAATGCGTCGCCCAGTGCCCCCCAACACAGACCCCATCCATGTGGTGTAGCTGAGGCGGTCATTCAAGGCGTGCTGCATCTCCACAACGGCCGTTTCCACCTCACCCGATGTCAACAAATAATCCATCAAGGTATACAAATGCATTTGAAACAAATCTACCGAAGAAAGCGGCCGATTGCTCCACAACACCTCCAGCGCAGAACTGCCCAGCCAGCTATCCACCAGGCGGGCATAATCAATCTCAATGGGCGGCCACGCCTGAAGGTCTAACTGCGACAACTGCCAATCTACCAACGCCTGTTGAAAAGAGGCATGTTGGCAGCAGTCATAGGCCACCAGATTATTCACGGCCGCTTCCACAATTTGCGCCCCATACCCCCGCAAAAGGGCATTGTACCCGGCATCATCCACCGGCAGACCAACCAACGTGGGCGTGGGCAAAGTCAGCCGGTTTCCACTTTCCAAAAAGAGAAGTTCCGTGCCATTGTCCGCCAGCACGCCCGCATCACTTTCCAGACGCACACGCACCCGAAAGTTTTCAGGACAGGTCAATCCGTCTAACGTGGTGCACATTTGCGCCAAAATTTCGTCCAAATCGTTTAGCAGCCGTTCAGCAAGGGCGGCATCTCGTGCCGGATAGATGAGGGTGAGCAAACGGCCGTCTTTGCTTTGCCAATCTCCCCAAAACGGCTCTAATGGCGGGGCCAGCAGCCAACGGTTTGCGCCATAGCGGAGAACGGCCGTTTGCAGCAGGCGCACATCTTCCGAACGGCCTTGGGGGGTAAGGATTTGGTAATGGTAAACGGCCGTGACCTCTGCCGCATCAAAACCCGGCGCCAGCTCAATTTCCTGTACCTCTCCCAGATTGTTCCCCTCTGCCAACTGCAAGCCAAATGCCGGCCTGTTCAAAAAGAGGCCATCCGCCACAAGCTGCTGCTGCACTGCCAGCCAGGCCGCATCCCGGCCAGAAAGCACACTCTTGAACAAGGCTTTGTCCCCATCCAGCCCGGCCTGGGCAGCAAATTGGTACGCGGTCTTAACGTCATCTTTTGTTTCTTCCGTGGCTGCTTCCACACGCTGCGTAATTTGTTTGTTCAAGGCAAAACCGCCCGCCGCCAGCACCACCAGCAGCAAAACGATATGCCACCATGCCGGGCGACGACGGGAAACGGCCGTGTCTGTTTGGGCAACAACGGCTTCCCAATCCCCCTCTTCTTCTGTCTGCCAGTCAAAGCCCGGTTTCATAATAACTCCTTCGAAAATTATGAATTATGAATTATGAAATATGAAATATGAAGCAACTCCTGCCACTTGCCACTTGCCACCTGCCACCTGCCACATTTTCATTCATGGTGACCAGCCAATCTGCATCTACTGAGAT
>CAZRIB010000009.1:0-22866 GCA_964600035.1 uncultured Ardenticatenaceae bacterium
GTTAAAAACGAATGGTTAGTTACTGGTTTACGCGAATATAGACAGGATCATTGGTGATGACAACATCCACTTTACCGTCGCCATTGCCATCGGTAAATGTGCCGGTGGTGTTGCCTCTGGCATCAAACACAGTGACACTGGCGGCTGGTACGGAGAAGGTGTCAGTCGTGGTGGTGTCAAACGGACTCATCCAGGCAGTGTAAAGTGTGCCCTGTGGGGTGGTGAATTGATGCGCTTCCAGATAGGGTGTGCCTGTGTGGGCTGGTGTTACATTGGCTGTGTATTGGGCGCTTTGCAGCATGGAAACGGCCGTTGTGTAAGCCGAAAAAGCCGCCTTTTCAACAGGCGGGTTTCCATCTGTCACCAGGCCAAAGTCCGGCAAAAAATCACCCGGGTCATACAGCATAAACCAAATCATCACCTTAATATCTTCCGCAAACGAATGGGTAACCAACTGCACCAACAGCGCAATTTGCTCATCATCCCCAGTGCTGACCGGTTCAATGTTTGTGCTGTTGTGCCAGCCCGCTTCGGTAATTACTATTGGCTTCTCAAGTCCATACTCGGCCAATTTGGCTCTAATAACGGCCGTTTTTCCGGGAAGCCCCGTCATATCCTCTCCCCAATAAGGCGCAAAGAGGGGATACATATGGAAATTCATGACATCAAAGTAATCACCGCCACCCGCCGCCAGCACATCATCCAAAAAAGATTTATTAAATGGCCCACCATTTTCAATAAAGGAATCATAGGCAATGCCCCCAAATAATACCTGCGCATTGGGGTCGGCGGCTTTAATGGCAGGATAAGCCACTTTTAACATTTGGGCGTACTCTGCCCCATAAAATCCCCAGCGATTTGGTGTGCCATCGGGTTCATTAATGAGTTCCCAATGCTTGACGACCGGCTGCCCCGGTGCATCGTTAAAGCCGTCTCCGTCATACCGTTCCACAGTTGCTTGCACAAATTCGGCAAAATCGTTCAGGTTTGCAGTTTTAATCGGGCCGCTGACGGCTCCGGGGATTTGCTGTGCCCAATCGGGGACAAAATCAATGACAGCAATGATATTCAAGCCGCCGTTGCCGGGTTGGGCAGCCGCCAGGTTGGCATCTGCTGTGCTCCAGTTGTAACTGGATGGAGCAACGTTGGTGGGTTCCACCTGGTCCCACCTTACGCGGGAACGCACCCAACTGGCCTGGCTGTTGATGAGGGCGTTGTAATATTTGTCTGTTGGGTCTGTCGTGGAATAAACCTGCACACCAAAAAGGGTTCCCGGAAATTGGGAATCGTACCGGTTGAGAACGGCAGGCAGGTAGACGGTATTATTCAGTGTACCGGTTGTTTCGGCGGCGGTGGGCTTTTGTGTTTGCCCCAAAAGAATGGTTACCAGCAAGCTGGCAAGGATCAATAAGGTCGTTCTAATTGGTGGTTTCATAAGTTTCCTGGTTACTATTTTAGAATTGTGGGCAGATAGGTGTTAAGGAAGTATGGAGATGCCCACAAGATGATGTTGTGGTTGGTGCTGTCGGCAATGAAGGCGTTGTTTTGGCTGTCGGCGATGATGCCTAAAGCGCTGCCATTGACGACGGGGAAGCGCCAACTGCTTTTTGGTGAGCCGTTGGCGGCTGTTGTGAGCTGCCCGGCAAAGCCGGTGTTGGATTCTGTGAACCAAAGTTGGTTGTCGCCGCTGACGCTGCGGTAATAAAGGCCGTCGATGGCGCTTGTTTCTGAGGCAACGGGGTAGAAGGCGAATATCTGGATGGTGCTGGGGCTGTAACGGCCGATACGGCCGTTGCGCGTACTAATCCAAACATTACCCAGGCTGTCCAGCACAACCTGACTGGGCGTGTAAGCAGATGAACCGGGCGTGGCCGTTAAAACCAGCGTATAAAGCTGCGTGCCTGTATTAAAGCTCACCAGTCGGGTGGTAGACGGCGAGGTAAACCAGACAACATTTCCCGCAGATGAGACAGCGACATCTTCTGGTGCCAAATCTGCCGGTAATCCTTGAGAGGGGGAATAAGGATATTCAGTAAACGTTTCTGTGGTTGGGTTAAAGCTGGCCAGTTGATTGCCCGCCCGTTCTGCCAGCCAAACTGTGCCATCGGAAGCGACGGCAATGCCGGTTGGTTGGCTGTTGGCTGTTGGGATCGTGTATTCCGTTATCATGCCTGTGGCGGTGTCCAGCTTGCCCAATTTGTTGGCATTTAGTTCTGTAAACCAAATCAGGCCACTGTGAGCGGCCAAATCATAGGGCTGGCTGTTGGCTGTGGGGATATTGTAAAAGGCAAAGCTGTAATCGAGCGGGTTTGTCGATGTGATGACGAGCTGGCCAATGGCGTTGCTGCCCGGTGCGGTAAACCAGTAGTCGTTGTTTAGCTGCACAATTTGCCCTGGGGCGCCATTGTTGCCAAGTGGCAGGGGGGTGATGAGTGCCGGTGTTGTGCTGCCCCCTGCTGCATTGTGCATGGGCAGAAGCAGCATGATGGCGGCTGCACTGAGTACGATGATGAAGGACAGGTGGAATATAGGTTTCCGATACATGATTACTCCCTACAACCAATTTGAGTTGTTCATTCTGGAGCGGATGTTTGATGTTTGAGGAAACAGCGAAGTTGAATTGAAATTGGTTGTAATGGTCTGGTTTGTTTCGGTTACTAGCTTACTCATAACTGTAGAATTCAGCAAAGGGGAACGGCCGTTTCCCGTTAAACTTTAATCCTACTGGAAACTACCGATTTCCTGGTTTGGGTATACGGCCGTTCATAAAAAAGGCTTTGGATACAGATGCACCAAAGCCTTTTTACGCAACAACTATGTATCAAGCAGGGTTATTCTGCTTTTTTAACTGCATGGCCGCCAAACTGATTGCGCATGGCAGCCAGCAATTTGGCAGCATAACTTTCATCCTGACGGCTGGCAAATCGTGCCATTAAAGAATGGGTAATAACTGTAGCGGGGACATCCAGATCAATCGCTTCAAATACCGTCCAACGGCCTTCACCGCTGTCTGATACGTATCCGGCGATGTCGCTTAGTTCCTGATCTTCTGCCAGAGCGTTGGCGGTCAAGTCTAGCAGCCATGAGCGTACAACACTGCCAAACCGCCAAATTTCGGCAATTTGGTGCAGGTCCAGACCAAAATCTTTTTTGGCCCGCATAATTTCGAACCCTTCGGCGTAGGCTTGCATGAGGCCATACTCAATGCCGTTGTGTACCATTTTGACAAAATGGCCTGCCCCGCCGGGACCAACGTGTCCCCAGCCATAGTCTGCGCCTGGGGCAAGGGTTTCCAGTGCCGGACGAAGCCGGTTAACGGCCGTTTCCTCACCGCCTACCATCATGGAATACCCCTCTTTCAGACCCCATACACCGCCGCTGGTGCCGACATCCACAAAGTGCAGCCCTTTGGCCGTAACCATCTCGTGGCGGCGCATGGTATCTTTGTAATTACTGTTGCCGCCATCCACAATCAAATCTCCTTCATCCAGCAGCGTTAACAGGGTTTGGATGGTTGTTTCTGTAGGATTACCTGCGGGAACCATGACCCAAACTGTACGCGGCCGTTCCAGATTGGCGACGACTTCTGCCAAACTGTAGGCAGGTGTCATGCCTGTTTCTGCCGATAGTGTTTGCGTGGTTTCCGGGCTGCGGTTATAGCCGACTACTTCATGTCCTCCGCGAATAAGGCGGCGCACCATGTTTGCGCCCATTTTGCCAAGACCAATCATGCCAAGTTTCATCTCTTTTGCTCCAATATTATTTAATGGTTGGGTTTGTTGGGTGAGAACAGGAAGGTAATGGTTCAAATCACTTTCCCGTTTTCACCTAATCCGTATGTCCGGAAATGAGGGTGAAAAGTAACGGCCGTTCACCATATATTTACGGCTGATTTCGTCGGAAAACGAAATACAGAGTTCGGGTTACGTGTACTAGACGCGCTTATTCAAGCCAAAACTTACAAACAGGCATGAATTTCCTGCCAAACTCGCAGCACCTCAGCCACACTCCACGCCTGGGCAATACAGCCACGCGGCGTAAATGGCGGGTCTCCATCAAAAATTTCACTCAGCGTACCAACGCCGTGATCACGTAAATGATAGAGTAAAGGTGAAAGATAAGTGAGCGCTTCTTGTGGATTTTGGTAAACGCGCAGGTGGGCACTGATGAATGGGCCAATTAGCCAGCCCCAAGCTGTGCCCTGGTGGTAAGCCCCATCCCGCTTGTAGCGATCACCACCGTATGTGCCAATATAAGCTGGGTCGTCGTTAGAAAGAGAGCGCAGGCCATGTGCTGTTAGCAAGTGCCGCGCACACGCATCTACCACAGATCGCTGCTGCTGAGGATTTAGGGGGCTGTAAGGCAAGGAGATCGCCAGAAGCTGATTAGGCCGCAGGCTGAGGTCGGGTTTTTGTTCCGGCGTGTCCAGCACATCGTAACAGTACCCCATCTCGTCGTTCCAGAAGGCGCTAAAGCCGGTTTTGGTAATGCCTGCCAGTGTGTCATATTCACGGCCGTCTACGTCCAACGCCTCGGCAAATTCACTCATTGTACACAGGGCGTTGTACCATAAGGCATTGATTTCTACAGGCTTGCCAATGCGGTCTGTGACGACCCAGTTATCTATTTTGGCATCCATCCAGGTAAGCTGTACACCTTCCTCACCTGCATAAAGCAGCCCGTCTTTGTCCATATGGATGTTGTAGCGCGTTCCTCTGCGATGCCATTTGATAATCTCTTGCAGGGCAGGGTACAGGTCTCGCACCAATGCCAGATCGCCAGTTGTCCGGTAGTAGCTGCGGATGGCTTGAAAATACCACAAGGTGGCATCGACGGTGTTGTATTCCGGGGTTTCGCCGGCATCGGGAAAGCGGTTGGGTATCATGCCCTGGTCAATAAATTGGGCATAGGTACGAAGAATGGAGGCGGCGATGTCGGGGCGGCCAGTCGCCAGGGTGATGCCGGGCAGGGCAATCATGGTGTCTCGTCCCCAGTCACTGAACCAGTGATACCCGGCGATGAGGGAACGGCCGTTTGCGTCCTGCTTCGTCGGTCTTTTCACAATAAACTGGTCTGCGGCCAGCACCAACTGGGCAATCTCCGGTGTCCAGCAATCCTTTAACCCGGCTGCTTGCGCATTGGCCTGCAAAGCAGTCTCATAAGCCACACGTTCCGCCAGGGCTGCGTCACTGTCCAGCGACACATCCGGTTTTGTAGAAGCGACAATCGTCAATGTTTGGCCTGGGCGTAAAATGGTGCGGATGTGGGCCGCATAAATATGGTCTTCTTCCACATCGTTTTGCCCACGATAATCTTCAATACTCAGGAAAAAGCCTTCATACCAATCAAACTGCGGCGTTATCTCGTCGGCATCTGTACACAGGTAAAGGGGTTGTGCGCCGGGGAAAACAGTGAGTTTCAGCCCGTTTTTAATCGGTTCTGCCACGGGCTGCCAATCATTCATAATGGTTGTGCTGTGATAATCGCGGTAGTTGATGAAGGCTTTGGCTTCAAAAGTCATGGGGCCGGTGGCGCGGGCAAGTTTGTACTGGATGTAGGTGCTGTTTTCGCCTTGTTTCATCCAGATGCGTTTTTCCAGCAGGGCATTGGCACAGGCATATGTCCAAACGGGTGTTGTGCCTTCCAGGTGGAAGCGGTTGAGGTGTTTGAAGCCGTCTGGCTCTCGTGTGCCATCTGCCCAGCGGTTGGCGTGCAGTGGGTAGATACGGCCGTTATCCGGGTAAATGCCGCCATACGTCACCGTTTCATCCAATTTAGAAAGCATCAGCGTGCGCCCCAGAGGCGGCTTCAGGGCGGCCATGAGCAAGCCGTGATACCGCCGGGTAAGCAGGCCAGAGAGTGTGCCAGAGGCAAATCCGCCAATGCCATTGGTAACCAGCCATTCCCGCGTTTCGGCCGTCTGCAAATTTCCGCAAATCTCACGTCCAAAATCAATAACCATCATCTTTTCCTTCAAGCAGTTGGTCAGGATGCCAGTCAGATAATGGTGAAGTGCGACCATGCTGACTGGCTGAATTGCTGACAAACTGATTTTTTACATTTTGATGCGAATGATTGAGTCAATGTTATTGTAGCAAAGTCTGAGTAAATGCGACGATTGGTGGTTTTTACAATGATTTGGTGCAGAATATGTGCGTTTTGGGCAAAAAATATCGTTTAGGTATTCCGGGACAATGTGGCAGGCTTGCATGTGGCACGTGGCAAACGCAGCTTCATAATTCGTAATTCATAATTCGTAATTTCCAGAGGAATCTATTGATGAAAGACACGGCCGTTTCCATTCACACCCTCATCACCAAACTCAAAGAACTGTACCCAGACGCCCACTGCGAGCTGAACTACGAAACCCCCTTTCAGCTTTTAGTGGCTACCATCCTTTCTGCCCAAAGCACCGATGAACGAGTGAATCAGGTGACGCCCGTTTTGTTTGCCCGGTTCCCCACGGCGGAAGCAGTGGCCGCCGCAGATCGCGCCGAATTGGAAGCAATCATTCGTCCGGTTGGGTTTTTTCGGCAAAAGGCACGGTTTATTCAGGAAACGGCCGTTGCCATTCTCACCCGGCACAACGGCCAAATACCCGCCGACATGCAAGCCCTGACCCAATTCAAAGGCGTTGCCCGCAAAACAGCCAACGTCTTTCTGGGCGAAATTCACGGCATCGCCGAAGGCATCACCGTAGACACACACGTCAAACGGCTGGCCAGGCGTTTTGGCCTGACAAACGCCACAGATCCCAAAAAAGTCGAAAAAGACCTCATGGACATCGTTCCCAAAGAAAACTGGATAGAAATTTCCCACCTCTTCATCTTTCATGGTCGCCGTGTTTGCTACGCCCGCCGCCCCAACTGCCCGGCGTGTGCCCTAAACACCATTTGCCCGGCCGAGGAAAATACAGTCAGCAAATAGGCTGAAACGCTGAAATACAGAGATGGGGCTATATCCCATTGCCCCCGATATAAAACTCCGCTACATTTTGGTTATGGAACAACCACCCGTGCCCGAACAAACCACAAAAAAACAAGGATTTCACTTCAAAATGGACAGCGCAACAATTATCATGCTGGCAATTGCCGGTATCTTCATCTTTTTGGCCTATCAACGGCATGATGGCACGCTGCAAGAAGGCTTGTTGGCTGGGGCAAAGGCCTTCTATGGGTTACTGCCCCTGCTCATTGGTGTGTTTATTGTTGTTGGTCTGGCCGATTACCTCATTCCCAAGGAAGTGGTTGCCCGCCTGTTGGGTGAAAGCTCCGGCCTTCGTGGGCTGCTGGTTGCCACAGTGTTAGGCGCGATAACGCCCGGCGGGCCGTTTGTCAGTTTTCCGCTCGTCGCTTCGTTGTACAAGGCAGGAGCGGCCATTGGCCCTGTGGTGGCTTTTGTAACGGCGTGGTCGCTGTTGGCTTTGTCCCGCCTGCCTTTAGAAATTGGTTTGGTGGGTGTGCGTCTGACGGTGATTCGCGTGGTGTCGTCGCTGTTGTTTCCGCCGCTTGCCGGGTTTATTGCCAGTATATTGTTTAAGTAAATCGCGGTGGGCAATGGTCTGCTGGATCCAAAACGGCCGTTTTCCCGTACATATCTGTACAGATATGTACATATCCACAACTAAAATGAACGATTGGAGTTAGAGATTAGAGATTGGAGATTTGCAGATGACAGACGCGGGAGATGCTTTAATCTTTAATCATCAACTTCATTTTCATTCAAACCATTCAAATTCGCTATTTTGGAGATAATTGCATGACAACCTCAACGACAGTCCGGCGTATGGCTGCCGCGCGCATTCCAACCGATGTTGGCACATTCCAGCTCTGTTTTTACGACAACAACCAGGACAACAAAGAACATTTAGCCCTTGTATATGGCGACGTTGCCGGGGGTGAAAATGTGTTGGTGCGGGTTCATTCAGAATGTTTTACTGGTGATGTGCTGGGGTCTTTGCGCTGCGACTGTGGGCCGCAGCTGCGGCGGGCAATGGAGCAAATTGCCCGGGCAGGGCGAGGGGTGATTGTCTATTTGCGGCAAGAAGGGCGCGGCATTGGTTTGTTGGAAAAACTGCGTGCCTATAATTTGCAGGACGAGGGGTACGATACGGTTGAGGCTAATTTGCTGTTGGGGCACGAAGCAGACAGCCGGGATTACACGTTGGCGGCGGCGATTTTGCAGGATTTGGATGTATGTTCCCTGCGTTTATTGACGAATAATCCGGCAAAAATTGAAGGGCTGCGAGCGTTGGGTTTGCAGGTAACGGGGCGAGTGCCGCTGCAAGCCGATTTGAACCGGGAGAATGCGTCTTATCTGGCAACAAAAGTGGAAAGGATGCGCCATTTGCTGGATTTGGGGCCGATGCATTTGGCTTCCAGCCGAAACGGCCGTGTTCACACACTGGCCGCAGCACTGAACCATTTTCAGCCAAAAGCGGCACGGCCGTTTATTACCCTTACCTACGCTCAAAGCCTGGACGGTTCCATAGCCAGCCATCCCGGTAAACCCACCCCCCTAAGCGGCCAAAAATCCCTGGCACTGACCCACGAACTACGCGCCAGCCACGACGCAATTTTGGTGGGCATTGGCACAGTACTGGCCGATGATCCGCGCTTGACTGTGCGGCTGGCGCAGGGGGATGACCCTTTGCCGGTTGTGTTGGACTCCCGTTTGCGGCTGCCTGTCACGGCCAAAATGGTACAAAACCGCAAAAAGCCGCTAGTTTTTACTGCACCAGATGCGCCAGTGGAAAAGGAGCAGGCTCTCACAGCATTGGGCGTACAAGTTGAACGGGTCGCTGTGGCGGAAAACGGCCGTTTATCATTAACGGCCGTCTTGGAAACACTCACCCGGCGCGGCATCAACACCCTTATGGTGGAGGGAGGGGCGGCGGTGATCACCCAATTTTTCACCCAAAAAATGGTAGACCGGCTGGTGCTAACCATTGCCCCCACGCTGCTGGGCGGACTACCTGCCATTTCTCGCCCGTTGGCCGATGTGCTGCCCCATCCCCCACGCCTGAAAACACCCCATTACCAATGGCTGGGCGATGATTTGGTGCTGTTTGCCGAACTGGACTGGGAATGATGACAAGGCAACAGGGCGCGGAGAGAGGCGGAAATCCATCCCCAATCTCCAATCTTTAATCTTTAATCTCCAATCTTTAGTTTTATATGACCTGCCAAACAGTCACCTTTACCGCACCGCGAACAGTTGAGCTTTTGGAAACGGCCGTGCCGCGGCCAGCTCCCGGTCAACTACTTGTAAAAACACACCTTTCTGCCATCAGCCCCGGCACAGAAATGCTCATCTGGCGCGGCCAATTTCCGCAGGATGTGGCCGTGGATGAGAGCATAGAAGCCCTGGCAGGCGAATTTTCGTATCCGTTGGCGTATGGGTATGCCTGTGTGGGGGAGGTCACCGCGTTAGGGGATGGGGTGGACGCGTCCTGGCTGGGACAGCGGGTGTTTGCCTTTAATCCGCACCAAAGTTATTTTGCCGCCCGGCCAGAGCAGGTTGTGGTGCTGCCGGATGACCTGCCCTGGGAAACGGCCGTCATGCTGCCAAATATGGAAACGGCCGTTTCCTTTTTAATGGATGCCCGGCCGCAAATTGGGGAGCAGGTGGCACTGTTTGGGCAGGGGGTCGTGGGGCTGCTAACAACCATGCTGCTGGCCCAACTGCCGTTGGCATCTCTGGTGGCGGTGGACGGTTATCCACTGCGGAGAACATGGGCACAAAAATTGGGAGCAACGGCCGTTGTCGATGCCGAACAGGTTGATGCCGTTTCCCAAATCAAGGCGGCATTGCAGCAAAACCGTCCTTTTGCCGGAGCCGATTTGACATTTGAGCTGTCCGGGAATCCGGCGGCGTTGGATATGGCGATTGCGGTGACGGGGTACAGCGGGCGCGTGTTGGTAGGGTCATGGTACGGCCGTAAATCGGCTGCCTTGCATTTGGGCGGGCAGTTCCACCGCAGCCACATGCGTCTGATAAGCAGCCAGGTAAGCCGCATTGCCCCGCAGTGGCAGGGACGCTGGAGCAAGCAGCGGCGGCTGGATGTGGCTTTGACCATGCTTCAGCGTCACCGTCCAGACAAATTGATTACCCACAGGCTGCCGGTAACACAAGCGGCTGATGCCTATGCTTTGCTGGACAGTGCCCCGGAAACGGCCGTGCAGGTCATTTTGGCCTATCATTCATAATTCACAATTCACCATTCACCATTCACAATTCACAAGGGGGTCTCATGTACACCGTTGCCGTAAAACGAGATTTTGTCGCCCAGCACTTTTTAATAGGCGGGGATTGGGGGCCAGAAAATGATTGGCATTCCCACCATTACGTGGTTGAAGTTCAGCTAGAAGGAGAAACATTAGACCAGCATGGCTATCTGGTAGATATTGTGGATATAGAGGCCAATTTGGAAGCGTTGGTGGCTTATTACAAAGACAAAACGTTGAATGATTTGCCAGAATTTGCCGGGCTAAATCCAAGTATTGAGCATTTTAGCCGTATTTTTTGCACCCAGTTAGCCCAACGTATTCAAGCGCCCAATTTATCGGCTGTGGTTGTCAAAATTTGGGAAAATGATATTGCCTGGGCGAGGTATAGGTTGGAGATTGGGGATTAGAGATTGGGGATTGCGGATTAGCGGCTGGCTTTTTGGCCTGTATTGATGATGCGTGTTGGTCTGGTTATTTACGGCCGTCTGGATAAACGTTCCGGCGGCTTTTTATATGATTACCAGTTGGCCCGGTATTTGCGCCAGCAGGGGGATGAGGTGACGGTGATTTCCCTGCCCTGGCAAAGTTACGGCCGTCACCTGACCCACAACTTTTCACCTTCACTGCGGCGGCAGTTGGTAAACGGCCGTTTCCACATCCTGCTCCAGGACGAACTCAATCACCCCTCCCTTTTTTTGCTCAACAAATGGCTGCGTGCCCGCCAGCCTGCCCCCATTTTCACCATTGTCCACCACCTAAGGCTGAGTGAAGCCCGTCCGGCATGGCAAAACAGCGTGTACCGCGCTGTGGAACGGCCGTATCTGGCATCTGTAGACGGGTATATTTTCAACAGCCACGCTACCCGGCAGGCGGTTGCCAACGTGTTGGGGCAGGTGACACGGCCGTATGTGGTTGCCCCGCCTGCCGGTGATCGCTTTGGCCGGTTAATCACCGAAGCGGAGATAACACGCCGCGCCCATGAAGATGGCCCTTTGCGGCTGTTGTTTGTGGGCAATGTGATGCGGCGCAAAGGGCTGCACACGCTGCTGGCGGCAGTGGCGCGGCTGCCTGTGGGCTGTGTGGAATTGGCTGTTGTGGGAGAAACGGCCGTTGAGCCAGGCTGCTATCAGTCATTGCAGCCGCAGCTTGCTGCTTTGGGCGAGCGGGTCACCGTATACGGCCGTGTGCCCGACGCGACCCTTACCGCCCTGATGCAAAAAAGCCATGTGATGGTTGTACCCTCCAGCTATGAAGGGTTTGGCATTGTCTACCTGGAAGGAATGGGCGCAGGACTACCCGCCATTGCCACCACCGCCGGGGGCGCAGGCGAAATTGTAACGGATGGGGTCAATGGCTTCCTCATTGCCCCGGATGATGAGACCACATTGGCGCAAAAGTTGTTTTGGCTGCATCAGAACCGCCACCAACTGGCAGCGATGGGGCAGGCGGCGTTGGCACGCTGGCGGCAGCATCCTTCCTGGACAGACAGCATGGCGCGTATTCGGGCGTTTTTGTCAGGGCAGGGTTAGCGTTTGCAGGATAATCTGGTTGTCTGGCTGGGGGGCTGCGTTGATGGTGACAGACGGCCGTGTCCCTGTGTCTGCATCAAAGAGACCGGCTACCAATGTGTACTGTCCCGGAGGCAGTGACGGGGGCAGTGTCAGGGTGTGGGGGTCGGTAATGACTTCGTTTTGCCGCCACCCGGCTGTGGGGCGCAGGCCGTTGGCAGGCACAAAGTCGCTTTGGGCGACAATTTCCCCATTTTCATTGACCAGGTGAATAAATGACAACCAGTTTTGGTCGATGTTGGTTTGTGCCTGCCAGTACAGGGTCACAATCAGTTGGCCGTTTGTTGGCTGGCTTGTTTCGTAGCCAGCCAGTTGAATGGCGTTTCCTACCTGGGCGTGGATGGGGTGGGCGGTTTTGGGCACGGCCGTAACCAACGGCCAGGGTTCTACCGTTACTTTGCCCACAATGACGCTTTGGGCGGCAAATGGCCAGAGAAACGGCCGTCCCGGAACTGGCTGGCCGGATTGGGAAAGCTGCCAGCGCAGGGAGTATGTGCCCGGCGTAGTATCCGGCGGGAAGTACAGCCCCGTTTCTTCTTGCAGGTGTTGGCCGGGCTGCCACTGGGTTAGCCATTCTGCGCCCACTTTTCCGCTTTGGCGGCGAATGACGCCGTTTGCCCCAATCACATCGAGATGGTATTGCAAATCGGTCAGGGGCTGGTCGCTGTTGATTTGCCAGAACAGGGTAAGGGGGAGAGCGTTGCCGGGATAAACGGCCGTGTCTGCCAACTGGATGCGCTGGAGGGCAACGCCATTGTTAAAGTTGATTTGAGGTTCGCCAACCGGCCATGTTGACAGGGAAACGGCCGTGATGCCAATGGAAAGTTCCGCCACAGGCTGGGCATCTGCCAAAGGCTGGGGGATTTCTGTTAGTAAAATGGGCTGTGCCCAAATGGTGTACGTGCCGGGCGGCGTTCCGGCGGGCAGGGGGAGAATGTAGCTGCGCCTGTTGAAGGCCTGATTGTCCCAGGAGTGGCTGGTTCGAGTGAGTGGGGTTTCTGTGGTTTGGTTCAGTATACGGCCGTTGGGTGCTTGCAGCTGCCAGCGAATACCGGCCAATTCCTCCGGCTCGCTGCCCTGCCAGTAGCCATCCAGCCAGATGGCAGGCAGTGTAACCGGTTCGTCTGGCAGGGTGAGACCGGCCAGCATGGGGCCGTTGGGTATGGTCAGCGCTGCTGCCCGGGCATTGGCGGGGAGGGTAGGCGTGGTGACAGGGCCGGTATCGTATGCCTGAACGTGCACTTCGACGGTTTCCGAGGGGAATATCTTGCCGTCAATTTGCAGCAGGTTGTCTTGCAGCCACTGCTGTACCAGCCCGCCATCATCACGGCCGTCGGCGGGCGGGTTGGTGACAAACCAGATGTGGTCGTATTGGGCGGCCAGTTCCTGGAGCTGCGCCGGGCTGGTGTCGGCGGCCATGGTGGGGTAGATGGGGGAGGCGGTGGCGGCGATCTCTTGTCGTTGGCGGTAGTGGTTGTGCATGGGGAGGAGTACGGCGTCGTTGTAAAGAAAGAGGTCGTTTGTGCCGGCGCGGGCTTCTACGTATTGGATGAGGGCGCGGAAGTCGTCTTTGCCGAAACGGCCGTTGTAGTAGTTGGTAACGGCCGCTGCTGAACCACCCAACATCATCGACAAAGCCAGCCCGGAAATGAGTGCCCCTGGCAAGGTGGATTTGCGGAACAGCGCATTTGCTTTGTTATCAAGGAAGAGAATGCCCCAGGCCACCAGTAAGATAAAAGCGGGGCTGCCAATCATAATATGGCGAACGCCCTGATACATTGGTTTTACCAATGAGCCTGCCATCAGCCCAAGAACGACGGCCATGAGCCAGATAAGCAGAAATGCCCGCCGGATGGGGCGGTTGGCGGCGTATAGTCCTGTGAAAAGCAGGAAGGCCGCGCCGATGTTGAGCCACATGGTGGCCGGTGCGTTGAAGTCCATGCTGCGCCCCCAACTGAAGAAGCGCACCACATCCTGAAGCATAATCCAGGGCGAGACGTAGTAGAAGTTGGCTTCGTAGCCGGTGAAAAAGCGCTGGATGAGGTAGGGCAGGATGGGGAGTGTGATGAGGAGAGCGGTAACGGCCGTGGCCAGAATGATCCGTTTGTACCCTGCCCGCCACAGAAGCCAGGCAAGAAGTGCACCCTGCCCAATAATGAGAAAGGCTGTGGTGTAATGGGTGTAAAAACCTAAAAAAATGAGGATGATGTACAGGCTTAGGGGTTTGATGACTTTTTGGACTGGCAGGTTTTTGTGTTTTTCTACTTGCCGCACAAGTGACCACAAGACATAAGCCGCGGCCGCTGTCAGCAGGACAAGGAGGGTGTACATGCGGGCTTCGTTGGCATACCAGATGTAGAGGGGGTTTACGGCCGTTAGCAATGCAGCCATTATGCCCAGGGAACGGCCGTGCAGCCTGCGCCCAAATTGAAAAAGCAGCGGAATTAACAACACGCCAGCCAGCAAAGAAGGATACCGGTAAGCGAAATCACTTTCTCCAAACACCATCCGGCTGAAATGAATAAGCAAAAAAAACAAAGGCGGGTGCGTGTCCTTGGTCACACCCTGTTGAATGGTGATGCGATTGCTTAAAATTTCAGGAATATCATAACTGGCACGCAGCGGCGTCAGCCCTTCATCCGTCCAAAAACCATACGTTTGGGCGTTGTGGATGCGTAAAGCAAACCCCAGCAATATAAATAAGAGAAGGAAGATAGTTATGTATGCTGGTTTTTTACTGAAGGTTTGTCTGGTGGCGAGTATGGTTTGCATGGGCAAGGATTGCATATTTGCTAAGTTTAACCTGAATAAATTGAAGTTGCACGCCGCATAAGTTTTGGGTGGTTAAGATGAATGGATGTTTAATGAATGGCAAATTTGTGTACTGCATGAAAAAATTATTCCTGTTTCCTTATTAATTTGGTTATATTTGTGAATAATTGGACAAAAGGAAACCGGTAAGGTAAGATTTGCCACCGCCGTGTGTAGAAAACGGCCGAATCATCGATCCCAGATGTGAATGCCCAAAATTAACAAGCTCGCTAAGTTAGCAAACCAAGCTGTTTTAAGTGGAAACGGCCGTGTCAGGTCCTGCCAACTGCGTTTGTGCATGATACCTGCTTTTATTATCGCGGTGACAGAGATAATACGATACAATTGGAAACGGCCGTTATCGCCAAACAAATAATCGAAGAGACAAAAGCAATTACAGAGCAAACAAACTCGAACACAAATCAATTGAGGAGGTTGGTGCATGGCAACCCACGCCCCAGACTTTAAAAACATAGCCGATTCGTTACTGAAACAAATCGAAACATTTGATCATAAAGTAGAAGCCCGCAGCGTCGGAACCGTTGAAAGCGTATACGATGGTGTCGCCCTTGTGAAGGGTTTGGCCGACGTCCGCGCCAGCGAACTGGTAGAGTTCAGCAATGGCGTTGCCGGGCTTGCCCTGAACCTGGAACCAGACAACGTTGGTGTTGTGGTTATGGGTGACTACTCCGGTATTGAAGCCGGGGACGAAGTACGCGCCACAGGCCGCATTGCTTCTGTACCTGTAGGCGATGCCCTGATTGGCCGCGTTGTTGATGCCTTGGGTAACCCCATCGATGGTAAAGGCCCATTGGCAAACGTAACGTATCGGCCCATTGAGCGCGTTGCGCCCGGTGTTATCGCTCGTAAAGGTGTAGACACGCCCGTGCAGACAGGTATCACCGCTATTGACGCAATGTTCCCCATTGGGCGTGGGCAGCGTGAATTAATCATTGGTGACCGCCAAACCGGTAAAACAGCCATTGCGCTGGACACCATCATTAACCAAAAAGGCAAAGATATGATCTGCATCTATGTTGCCATTGGCCAGCGTGTTGGTCAGGTGGCACAGGTTGTGGATACGCTGGAAAAATACGGGGCAATGGATTACACCGTTGTCGTCGTTGCTGGTGCATCTGACCCCGCCCCTATGCAGTACTTTGCCCCCTATGCCGGTACAGCCATTGGTGAAGAGTTTATGGACAAGGGTAAGGATGCTCTGGTTGTTTATGACGACTTGTCCAAACATGCCTGGGCGTATCGCCAGATGTCCTTGATTTTGCGCCGTCCTCCTGGCCGTGAAGCTTACCCAGGTGACATTTTCTCCTTACACAGCCGTTTGCTGGAACGTTCTGTGCGTTTGCGTGATGAATTTGTGATTGTGGAAAAGGGAACGGCCGTTGATGAAAACACGATGGGCGTGGATGGAAAACGTTACTTTGGCAATCTCGCTGAAGAAGAATTGGAACACGCCTTGAAGGCAATGGACGATCCAGATAAATATGAGATCAAGAAAGTGCCAGGTACAGGCGGTTCCTTAACTGCGCTGCCGATTATTGAAACTTTGTTAGGTGACGTATCTGCCTACATCCCCACAAATGTTATTTCCATTACTGATGGCCAGATTTTCCTGGAAACAGATTTGTTTAACGCCGGTCAGCGTCCTGCTATTAACGCCGGTCTTTCTGTTTCTCGTGTGGGTAGTGCAGCTCAAAAACGCGCCATGAGTAAAGGTGCTGGCAGTTTGCGTGCCGATTTGTCCCAGTACCGTGAATTGGCTGCATTTGCTCAATTCGGTTCTGACCTTGACCCGGCGACACAGCGCCAGTTGGCACGTGGTGAGCGGTTGATGGAGATTCTGAAGCAGCCTCAATACAGCCCGTGGCCGTTGAGCCACCAGGTTGGTTTTGTGTACGCAGGCACTCGCGGCTATCTGGATGAGGTGGAAGTGAGCCAGATTGCTCGTTGGCAGCGTGAATTTTCTCGTTATTTGGATACAGCCCGTCCTGATGTTGCTCAGCCACTGCTGGAAGGTAAGTGGACGGATGAGATCGAATCGAATCTGAAGGAAGCGATTCAGGATTTTAATGCCGGTTGGTCGAATGAAGCGTAATTTTGGCCAGAAACGGCCGTAACGCTGCAAAGGAGTGACCTATGGCTACTGAACGCGAACTAAATAAACGAATCCGAAGCATCAAGAATATCTCACAGGTAACCAGTGCGTTAGCGGCCGTTTCCGCTTCCAAAGCAAGTCGTGCACAACGTGCGGTTGAAGCGACCCGCGCCTACGCAGGTAAAGCCTTTGAGATACTCAACAACCTTGCTTCCCAAACAGAAGCAAGCCATCCTCTGCTAACAGCTCGTACCGACATCAAAAAAACCGGGCTTATTCTTGTCACCGCCGACAGAGGCCTATGTGGGGCATACAACACAAGTATCCTCAACCGTGCAGACGCTTTTCTGTCTGCATTAGAGACGCCCTGCCAAATCATCACAGTCGGCCGTAAAGGGCAGGATAACATGATTCGTCGGGGACGAAATGTCATTGCTACATTTGAAAACAAAGACAACCCCTCAATTTTGGACATTCTCCCCATTGCCCGTCTGGTAACAGAGGATTATCTAAATGGCACATTCGACCAGGTTTTCATTGCCTACACCGACTTCATCAACCTGGTCACACGGCGGCCCGTTGTAAAACAGCTCCTACCCTTGAAACCGTTAGATTTTAAGGGCATGGCCGTTGCCGAATACGTGCAAACCGTTGATTTAACCAACGTAACAGAACGAGCATATACGTACGAACCTGCACCGGAACTGTTACTGGATACCGTTGTGCCGCGCTTTACCCAGCTTCAAATTTATCAATCCATCCTGGAAGCGCAGGCAAGTGAACATAGTGCCCGCATGGTTGCCATGAATAATGCAACAGACAATGCGGCAGAATTGATCGAAATCCTTACGCTGGAACGCAATAAAGCTCGTCAGGCTAGTATTACCAGCGAAATTCTTGATATCGTCGGCGGCGCCGAAGCCCTGGCGCAGTAAACTGATTTGGAGGAACAAATGGCAATAGGCAAGATAGTAGCAATTCGAGGCGTGGTCGTCGATGTGCAATTCCCAGAGACAGACCTGCCGGAAATCTTTGAAGCGCTAGAGGTTGATAGACCAGAAGGTCGCCTGGTGCTTGAGGTGCAGCAGCATTTAGGGAATGGGCTTGTTCGTACAGTGGCTATGGATACAACCGACGGGTTGTCGCGTGGGATTGATGCGCGGGCCACTGGAAACCCCATTATGGTGCCGGTAGGCCCGGTTACCCTTGGCCGTATTTTTAATGTAACTGGAGATGCCATCGACGGCCGTCCCACACCCAAGTCTGAAACATATTACCCGATTCACCGGCCAGCTCCGGAATTTCAGGACCAAAACACCAAAGTAGAAACCTTTGAAACAGGCATGAAAGTCATCGACCTGATTGCCCCATTCATTAAAGGTGGTAAGACCGGTATTTACGGTGGTGCAGGCGTTGGTAAAACCGTAACCATTGCCGAGCTAATTCGTTCTGTTGCACGTGAGCACTCTGGTGTGTCTATTTTTGCCGGTGTGGGTGAACGTACCCGCGAAGGGACAGACCTGTACTACGAAATGCAGGAATACGGCGTATTGGACTCCGTTGCGATGGTCTTTGGGCAGATGAATGAAGCCCCCGGCGTTCGTCTCCGTGTGGCATTAACCGCCCTTTCAATGGCCGAATACTTCCGCGATGAAGGTCGCGATGTGCTGCTTTTCATTGATAACATCTTCCGCTACGTATTGGCTGGTTCAGAAATGTCAGCTCTGTTAGGGCGTATGCCCAGTGCTGTGGGTTACCAGCCTACTCTGGCCGCGGAAATGGGTGCATTGCAAGAACGTATTACATCCACCCGTAGAGGCTCCATTACATCAATGCAGGCCATTTACGTGCCCGCGGATGACTATTCTGACCCCGCACCTGTAGCAACCTTTGCCCATCTGGACGCGGTTTTGACCCTGGATCGTGGTGTGTTCGCCAAGGGTATTTTCCCGGCCGTGGATCCGCTGTCATCTTCCAGCCGGGCTTTGCAGCCAGATGTTGTAGGTGAAGAACATTACCGCACTGCCCGGGAAGTGAAGCAAATCCTTCAGACCTACAACGACTTGCAAGACATCATTGCCATTTTGGGTATTGATGAGTTGAGCGACGACCAGAAATTGCTGGTGGCTCGTGCCCGTAAGGTGGAACGTTTCCTTGGTCAACCGATGTTTGTGGCCGAAAAGTTCCATGGTTTGAATGGTCAATATGTGCCGATTAGTGAGACCGTTCGCGGTTTCCGGGAAATTCTGGATGGTAAACATGATGATTTGCCGGAACAAGCATTCTATATGGTTGGTACGATTGATCAGGCAGTAGAAAAAGCAGAACGTTTGCGCGCCAGTGCATAATTGTTAAATTGAATCAGGTGTCATGTACTGGCTGCTTTTGTTGGCAATTGGTATGTGACACCTGCAATTTTTATAGGTGGAAAAATGCCTATTCGTGTGGAAATTGTTACGCAAGAACGCATGGTCTTTGAGGATGATGTAGATGCGGTGAATTTACCCGGCTCTGAAGGCCGTTTGGGTATTTTGCCGAATCATGCCCCTTTGTTGACAACGCTTGATTTTGGTGAAGTGATTGTGCGCAAGGGGGGTGAAGAACAATATTTTGCCGTTGGTGGCGGTTTTGCTGAAGTACAGCCAGAGAAGGTAATTGTGTTGGCTGATTCGGCTGAACGTGCTGACGAAATTGATATTGAACGGGCGCAGGCTGCCCGGGAACGTGCCGAACAGTTGATGAAAGAAGGTGTGCCGGAAGATCCTGACCGGTATGCACAAATTCGTGCATCGCTGCAGCGTGCGCAAATTCGGATTGATGTGGCTCGCCGCCGTAGACGGAGTAGTGCGCTTCCTACTGGCCGGACCATGCAGGGTCAGGACGAGGAGTAAGTCACTTTGGCTTTGTTTACGCCGTATATTGCGGTTGATTTGGGCACAGTGAATGTGCTGGTACATACACAAGGTCGCGGTGTTGTCTTGCAGGAACCGTCTGTGGTTGCAATTAGTGAAGACGGTAATAAGACGACGATTGTGGAGGTAGGGCGTGCGGCGAAGGAGATGTACGGCCGTACCCCTGAAACCATTGAAGTGATGCGCCCCTTGCGTGATGGCGTTATTGCCGATTACTTTGTAACGCAAGGGATGCTGGAATACTTCATCACAAAAGTGGCTGGCCGTTTTCGCCTGCGCAAACCTGTCATCATGATTAGTGTGCCGTATGGTGTTACCAGCGTGGAACGGCGTGCCGTACGCGAAGCAGCATTGGCCGCAGGTGCACGCGAGGTTTACCTGATTCCTGAACCTTTGGCGGCTGCAATTGGGGCTGGTTTACCCATTGGGACCCCTACAGGCAACATGGTTGTGGATTTGGGCGGTGGCTCAACAGAAGCGGCCGTTGTGTCTATGAATGGTATCGTCTGCGCAGAATCTGTTCGTGTTGGTGGTGTGCATTTAGATGAGGCCATTATTAGTTATATCCGCAAGAAATATAACCTGATTGTTGGGGAACCAACAGCAGAAGCAATTAAAATTAAAATTGGTTCGGCCGTTGATCTGGACAACGAGTTAGAAATGCAAGTACAAGGACGGGATCAAATTGCGGGACTCCCCAAAACGATCACCGTTCGAACATCAGAAGTTGTCGAAGCTTTGGAAGAACCATTGACAGCCATTGTCAACGTCATTCGGGCAGTTTTGGCTAAAACACCGCCTGAACTTTCCTCTGATATTATCGACAGAGGGATGGCATTAACTGGCGGTGGGGCGCTTTTGCGGGAAATTGACACAGTGATTACCCGGCAAACTGGCGTTCCAGCCTATGTTGCCGATAATCCCATAGCCTGTACAGCCCTTGGTGCTGGCAAAGCATTAGAAGAGCTGCCCATTCTGCAAAGAAGCATTCCTGATTTGTAAACTTTTTTATTCACCAAGAAGAAAAAAAGCCCCTGTCCTGTTATGAAAGGGGCTTTTTTTTGTTTTTTTACTTAGACGCTTAATCTTGTGAAATTGTAGGCATTAAATAATAAGCCATCTGCTGTAGCTGGATAACCGGGTCGCTATAACTGATTTTGACGCCTTCAGGTATCTCCAGGTGGATTGGTGCATAACTGAGAATGGCTTTTATGCCTGCTTTTACTAAACGATCCGTGATTTCCTGGGCATTGCTGGCGGGTACGGCCAATATTGCTATTTTAACATCGGCAGTCTGGACAGTTTCCTCTAATTCCGAGATGTCCTGGATGGTCAGATTATTGATTTTTGTGCCAATCTTTTGGGGGTCATTATCAAAAATCCAGGCGATACGGAAGCCGCGGTGTGCAAAGCCCTGGTAGCGGGCAATGGCTTGACCAAGTAGACCAGCTCCGATAACGGCAACGGGCCATTCTTCTGTGAGGTGTAAAATTTGTCGAAGTTGATCCACCAGATAATTAATGTGGTAACCGGTGCCCTGTTTGCCAAATTCGCCAAAGTGAGAAAGGTCTTTGCGTATTTGGGCAGAGCTAATGCCTAATCTTTTTCCAAGTTCTTGAGAAGATGTCGTGGTTTTGCCTTCTTCTTCGGCGAGCCTGGTTAGTTCGCGCAGGTAGATCGGTAAACGGCCGATTACAATGTCTGGAATGGAATTTGCCACTGGGTTCACCTCGCGTTATGGGAGTTTTACGTAGATTAGTGGAACTTTTCACAATTTTAACATACCCAAAATAGCACCGCAATGACGGCAGAAATATCTCAGGCTTTTCCAAGGTGCGTATAACTTCCTAAGACAAAGGTAAGGATTATGGGCAAATCGTGCACAAAATCTGTGCGAATCATGTAGAATTACCATCGTTTGGGTAATAGAGACCATCTGGCTGCCAGCCGTTTTTAACTTAACGGTTTGGTATGTACCCAGCAAGTCGTAAATACTTTCTTATTCATAAAATCATCTGTGAAGGTAGTCAACTTATGCGTAGAAATATCACCATCGGTGTTGTTGTTTTGGCTCTGGTTGTAGTTGGGTTGTTTTTTTTAAGGCAGCGCAGCCAGGCAGCTCAGGAGCCAACATTTGAAATTATTCGTTCTGCAGAAGTGGCGCGGGGCAAAATTACGGCCACGGTAAATGCCACCGGCACAATTGAACCGGAGGCGCTGGTTACGCTGACATTTGGCGCGTCTGGAACTGTGCAGGCGGTAAATGTTACGCGCGGCCAACAGGTGGCTGCGGGGGACGTTTTGGCGACGCTGGACACGGCCGAATTGCAGCTTACTGTCAAGCAGGCAGAAGATGCTTTACGCATTCAGGAGTTGAATTTGGAACAGCGGCTAAACAGCAAACCTTCTCCGGCAACATTGGCTTCTGCTGAGGCGGATATTGCGGCGGCAGAGGCGAATTTACAAGTTGCCCAGGCGAATTTGGCTTCGGCAGAAGCGGCCGTTTTGCAGGCACAAGCTCAAAAAGCACTGTTACAAGCTGGCCCCACACCGGGGCAGGTGGCGGCGGCGGAATCGGCCGTCGAGCAAGCCAAACTGAACCAGAAAAATGCACAAGAGGCGTATAACCGCACAATTGAGTGCTTTGAAATCACTTTACCCGATGGCAGCACGCGAGAGGAGTGCCCCGGTTTAGGTGCACCAGAAGAGCAGGCACGGGCGGCACTGGCCAATGCAAATGCTGCGCTGGCTGCCGCAGAAGCCCAACTGCAAGATTTGTACCTGGGGCCGCGTGCCGCTGATTTGCAGGCGGCTGATGCCGCGATTGCCAGTGCTGAGGCAGGTGTGCTGGCGGCGCAAGGTAACGTAGCCGCTGCAGAAGCCCAGTTGGCACGGGCCAGGGCAGCTTATGATCGCTTGTTGGAAGGGCCGACTGATGAGGAAGTGGCTATTTTGGAAGCGCAGGTTGAAAGTGCGCGCACCAATTTGGAGCTGGCACAACTTCGTTTAGACCAGGCCATTATTAAAGCACCTTTTGCCGGTACTGTGGCGAGTGTCCTGATTAATGAAGGGGAACAGGCCACGCCCGGTGCGCCCGCCATCACCATTGTGGACGAAGGTGCTTTTCATCTGACGGTGAATGTGGATGAGATTGATATTGATCGTGTGGCAGTTGGGCAGACGGTAGAGGTGACACTGGATGCGCTGCCGGATGTCGTTGTGCCGGGTGTTGT
>CAZRIB010000010.1:0-22402 GCA_964600035.1 uncultured Ardenticatenaceae bacterium
TTTTTATGAAACCACACAATCAAAGGATTCAATACGAAAAAGTGCAAACAAAACAGCAAGTCTAGCACATTCGCAGGGTTGCGGCGAAAGGCCAAAGTAAAGATTAATGATTAATCATTAATCAATTAATCATCAATCAATCATTATGGAAATAATATGAAAACAAAAACAAAACCCTCCCCCAACAAACAACAACTACCCATTTGGACGATCAGCATCATTTTGGTGATGGCCGCCTTTTTGGCCGCGTGCGGCAGTGCCACCCCACCCGCATCTGATCAGGCCGATGACGGTGCGCCCCGGATAGATGTCATTCAAGGAGAAGATGCCCCTTCGTCGCCAACCATAGCCGTTCGAGAAGGCAGCCAGGACGTGGACAGCAAAGGGCTGCCGGTTGGCTTTACAGAGGATGGCTACCCTTACCGCGGGAATTTGGACGCGCCTGTGCTCATTGAAGAGTTTTCTGATTTTCAGTGCCCATTTTGCGGCCGTTTCTTTGCCCAAACACTGCCATCTATTGAAGACAATCAGGTAGCCAATGGCGATGCGGTGATTGTCTTTTATGACTTTCCGCTTACAAACATTCATCCGCAGGCGATGGCCGCCCACAATGCCGCCCAATGCGCCGCCGACCAGGGGGCAGCCGCCTTTTGGGGTATGCATGACCTGATTTTTGGCAACTTCGATGAATGGGCCAACAGCCGGGTGAATGATTATCTCAATGGTTATGCGCAATCCTTGAATTTGGACATGGCGGCATTTGAAGCGTGTGTGGAAAATGAAACGCATTTTGACGCGATTCAAGACACAATTTCATTGGGCTTTGACCGGGGTGTGCAAAGTACGCCGAGCTTTTTTATTAATGAACGGCCGTTAATCGGCGCACAACCCCTCTCTACCTTCAACAGCATGATTGCCGACGCGCTAAATGGCACGGCCGTTGCCGATAATGCCCCAGACACAGCCGACACCCCCACCAACAACGAACCCTACCCCACACCAGCCCCGGCCAACATCGACCTGTCACTGGCGGCGGCAGCAAAAGGCAGCCCGGATGCACCAGTCACGGTCGTGGAATTCAGCGACTACCAGTGCCCCTACTGCCAGCGCCACGCCTTGCAAACAATGCCCAATATAAACACAGAAATGATTGACAGCGGGCAAGTCTATTACGTGTTTATGGATTTCCCGCTGGACAATATTCACCCGGAAGCACGCGGTGCGGCGGCAGCAGCCCGTTGTGCCGGGGAACAAGGCGTTTATTGGGAATACCACGATGCCCTTTTTGCAAATGTTGAGCAGTGGGCCGGGCAAGGCAGTGGGGCTGCGGCCGTGTTTGCTTCATTAGCAGAGCCAATCGTGGATGATGCAGCCCAATTTACTGCCTGCCTTGAAAGCGGAAAATATGATACGGCCGTTAACGACAGTCTCAACGAAGGGCTGCGCCTGGGTGTTAACTCCACGCCATCGTTCATGATCAACGGCTACCCAATGGCCGGCGCCCAACCATTCGAAACATTTGTCCAGATCATTGATCTGGCAAAACAAAATGAGCTGGGCAGCATACTGGCAGAACAACAGCGCCAGGCAGAAGAAGCCGCTGCTCAGGCCGCCGAACAACAGGCCGATCCACAGCCAGTAGACGTCCCGATTGGCGATGCCTACACCATTGGCAGCCCGGACGCGCCGGTCACCATTGTCGAATACACCGACTTCCAATGTCCTTTCTGCCAGCGCCACGCCACCCAAACCATGCCCGCTATCATTGAAAAATACGTCAATGAAGGGATAGTTCGGTATGTGTTCAAAGATTTCCCGCTAACCTCTATCCATGCACAAGCGGTAGAAGCAGCAGAAGCGGCACGGTGTACGCTGGAGCAAAACGAAGAGGCCTACCTGCCAATGCATGATATGCTATTTTCCCGGCAGCAGGAGTGGGCAGACAACAGTCAGGCAACGGCCGTTTTCATCTCATTCGCCGACGAGTTGGGGCTGGACACGACCGCATTTGAGGCTTGCTTAACCAGCAACAAATACGAAGAGGCTATTATGGCCGACCTGGACGAAGGTGTTTCACTGGGTGTCAATGGCACACCAGCCTTCTTCATCAACGGCTACTTTGTCTCTGGCGCACAGCCAATCGAGCTGTTTGACAGCGCTGTTCAATACTTTGTTGACGGCGGGAATGAATGATGTGGGTTACTTTGGATACGGCCGTTTGCCAATTAGCCACCCCCCAACCAGAAATCGAGCAGGAATGGCGTGCCATCTTTGGCCGCCATTTTTGCACCGAAACCCGCCCGCAAACACCGGAAACGGCCGTACTCCACCTGCATCTGGTTGACCAACTCCCGCCCTGGCCTAAAGATGCCCCTCTCTTCACCGGCACGCCGGGGCAGGATGTCATCTCGGTTTATGCCGATGGCGGCCATTGGTGGCTGCATTTTCTGGATGGGGCGTTGGTGCATGTGCCGCAAAACAGCACACCGGAAGAAACGGCCGTTCTCACAGGCTGGATAACCCCGCCAGCCATGCAAAACCGGCGGCTGGAAGACATCACCTTTACCGGACTCGCCCCCATTTTGCGCCGAAGGGGTATCTACCTGCTCCACGCATTTGCAGCGTGTGCCAACGGCCGTTCCCTGCTGCTTGTAGGGCCATCCCACAGCGGCAAAACCACAACCGGCCTCTGGCTGCTGGCCAATGGCTGGGAGCTGCTGGCCAACGATGTGGTGGCGCTGAAGGCGGCGGAAGGGGAAACGGCCGTCTACCCCACGCCCAATCTGGTTGGTATTCGCCCGCCTACGCTTGACCTTGTTCCCCATTGGCGCGGGGTTTTGGCAGAAAAGGCGAACACAGCAAATGATGTGGAAGTGAGCAGTGATTTGTTTGTAAACGGCCGTTACCCATCTGCCGCACCCGCTGCCACCATTTGTTTTCTCGCACGCGGGCACGCCCCAACAAGCACACTAACGCCGCTTTCCCCGGCCATCGCCCTTTCAAAATTAATGGCAGAAAGTGTTGACCGGTGGGATACGGCCGTTTTGCCTGCTCACACCGCCTTTTTAGCTCAGCTTGTCCAGCAGGCGGCGTGCTACCAGCTTACAGTAGGCAGCCATCCCAATACGCTGGCAGATGTCCTGCCTACTCTCCAACCCTCAATTTCTATCCAAAATGAGTGAGGCACACATGAATGAACCTGTCACAGGGCGCATTGTCCTGAAACGTAAACGCGAGAAGCCCATACTGCGCCGCCATCCCTGGATTTTCTCCGGGGCAATTGAAGCCGTGCAAGGAAATGCACAAAGCGGTGACCTGGTGGATGTGGTGGATAATAACGGCCGTTTTCTGGCAAGAGGCCTCTACACCCCCCACTCCCAAATTCGGGTAAGGCTGCTAACCTGGCAGGCAAACCAAACCATTGACACCCGCTTTTGGCAAAGACGGCTGGCCGCGGCCATAAACGGCCGTCGCGCCATGCAGCTAGAACCCGCCACCAACGCCTACCGCCTTGTATTCAGCGAAGCCGACAACTTGCCCGGTCTCATCGTGGACAAATATGACCAATTTCTGGTCATGCAGTGCCTGACCGCCGGAATGGACAAACGCAAAGAGCATTTGGCCGCCCTGCTCGCAGAACAACTTCAGCCCAAAGGCATTATTGAACGCTCCGACGCTGATGTGCGCCAAAAAGAAGGACTCCAACCCCACAAGGGGGTGCTTTGGGGTGCTGAACCGCCCGAACAGGTCACAATTTTGGAAAACAACCTCCGCTTTGAAGTGGATTTACTGGCAGGGCACAAAACGGGATTTTATTTAGACCAGCGCATGAATCGGGCAGTTATCGGGCAGTCTGCTTATGCTGCCGGAAAACGGGTGCTGAATTTGTTTGCTTATACGGGTGGGTTTGCTGTGTATACGGCCGTGGCCGGGGCCAGCCAAATCATCAATGTAGACAGTTCCATACCGGTACTGGAACTGGCAGAAAAAAACGTCAGGCAAAACGCAGGCGAACGTCCACAGGATGAATATATTGCCGCCGATGTCTTTGACCTGCTTCGCTATTACCGGGAAACCAACGAACAGTTCGACCTGATTATTCTAGACCCGCCTAAATTTGCTCACAGCCAGCAAGATTTGGAAAAAGCCAGCCGGGGATACAAAGACCTGAATCTGTTAGCCATGCAGATGCTTAAACCGGGGGGGATGTTGGCTACATTTTCCTGCTCCGGGCTGGTATCGGCAGACCTGTTTCAGAAAATTGTATTTGCCGCCGCGCTGGATGCTGGCCGCCCTGCCCAAATTTGGCAGTGGCTTCAGCAAAGCACAGACCACCCAACGGCCTTGCATTTTCCAGAGTCTGCCTACTTAAAGGGGTTACTGTGCGCTATTGGAGAAGAGATGTGAGGGAGATGCCTAATTTTTGGGCCATCTTTTTTGCCTGAATTTGCAGCTTTCGCCCAATTCCCTCGTCTTCAAAGCGGGACATATATTTGCCCCATGCCCACAATGTGAGTGCTTTTTCTCTGGCGGGGATGCGTTCATCACCATACAGCAGGCGTACTTGCTGCCAGCTTTCCAAAAAACAGGCTTTGGGAGTGTACTGCTTGTTGTCCAAAACAAGCATCTTGCCGTCGTCAGCCAGTCCGGCGGCCACCAGGCCAGCCACTCGCCAAAACAGCCCACGTGATTTGGCACTGCCTTGCCCTTTGAAAACGAGTGCAGCCGCAAGTTTGAGCCAGTTTAGGGCCATTTCTATTTCCCGGCGGCTAAAAAATGCCAGCGCCAGGTAGCAGTAGGCTTCCATCAGCCCCATCCAATTAACAACGCGGGAGATGTTTTTGGCCTGTTCAATGACGGTTTGCAGTTCGGAAACGGCCGTTTCACTACTACCAACCGCCACCAAGGCAGCCCCATAATTTGTACGGTAATACAACATCCCCAACTGGTCACCAATGGCTTCTGCAATCTGAATGGCTTCACGAAAATACGGCAAAGCCTCTTTCGGTTCGCCTCGCAAACGGGCTGCTTCCCCCAACAAATTCAACGTATTCCCAACAGCCAACTGGTAATCTATTTCACGATACAGACGCAAAGCAGCCAAAAAGTATTTATGGCATTCAGCAAATTTCCCTAACTCAATACAAAGTGAACCAACTATCGTTTCAAAGTAGGCAATTTCTTTTCTGTCAATATCTTTGGACTGCATTTCGCGAAGCAAGGTGACCAATTGGTCAAAATACCCTTCCGCATCGGCTGCATGTCCATCTTCCAACGAAATAGTACACAGCAAACCCAATGCCTCTCCCACAATTTGCTGATCATCTACCTTCTGGCTCACATCAAGTGCTTGTTGGGCATTCTCAACTGCTTCTGGCAGTTTTCCCAAATGCTGCTGCGCCCTGCTTTTGAAAATAAGCGCCCGTGCCAATTCATTGTTCGCACTGACCAGCCAGGCAACATGCTCTGCTTTGGCGGCACTTGTTAATGCAGCCTGATAATCCCCTTGTTCATGCTGAATAGATGCCAACCCGTTCCATGCATGTGCTTGTAAGGCAAGGTCACCATCAATTTCGGCCGTGTAACGCATGGTCATGTAAGTTTGTGCAGCTTCCACCAACCGCGAACGCTGCACCAACAGCTTGCCCAGATGCTCTTGAATGCGCAGCTGCCAGCCGACTTCATGCATTTTTTCTGTTAAAAGTGACAATGCTTTACCGTAATAATCAATCGCAACATCGACGTTGTACATATCAACAGCCCGTTGGGCAGCCATTTCATACAGTTCTGCGGCCAACACGTTTTCACCTGCCTGTTCATAATGTTCAGCGATAATACTGGCATATTCTGCCACACGCTCGCCACTTTTGGTTGCAAGCCAATCGGCAATTTGCTTGTGGTATGCTGGCCGCTGTCTTAGCAAGACACTTTCATAAGCCACTTCTCGCAGCATGGCGTGTTTGAAGATGTACGCTTGTGCACCAGCAATGAATGAGTTTTGACGGGGAAAGATTAATTCACGTTTTTCCAGAGCGTGGAGCGCGCTAATGGTTTCACTGCTGTGCAGCGGCTCGTCGGCCAGCTCATTCATGTGAATAACGGCACTGTCCCAAAAGACGTGCCCAATAACGGCCGCTCTTTGCAATGTTAACCTTTCCAGTTCAGATAATCTGTCTAGACGGGCTTGCAGAACGCCATTTAAGGTTAATGGTACGCGCAGGCGAGTGAGCTGGCTGCGTTGGATACGCCACTCTTTTTCACCCACCAGAATGATGCCGTCTTCAATCAGGACTTTGATGAGTTCTTCCACAAAGTAGGGGTTGCCTTCTGCCCTGGTGACAATCATGTCGCTGAGGTCTTTGGGGATGGATGGCAATTTTTGCAAAATGTCGAGCACAAGTTTTCGGCTGTCTTCAATGGACAGGGGGGCAAGCTGCATAAATGTGTGGGGGAAGGGAACGGTATCGGCCGTTTCCGGCAGCAGCCATGTCCTTGTTTGCGTTTGCTGAGGTCTTGTGACACACACAATAAGCAAAGGGAGTTTTTCGCAAAGCTGTGCCAGATGCTCAATGACATCGTAAGAGGAATCATCCGCCCAGTGCAAATCTTCTAAAAAGAGAATGACGGCATCTGCTTGCGCAATGACAGCTTGAAAGTAATCAGCCACATAATCATAGGCTTTATCAATAATTTGAGTGGGCAGCAAGTAGTTGATGCCTTCTTCAGACATTGCCAGGCCAAGCAATTGGGCAACAGCACGGGCACGGGCACGTATGTCTTGCTCCGGCATGTCGAAATATTGTGACATGCCTTGTACGATTTTTTGCTCAACGGCCGTTGGTGAATCTGTGTCCTGAATATCAAACTGGGTGGTCACTAAATCGCGAATCAACCCATAAGGCATCTGGAACAACCGGGAGTCGCTGCGTCCTTTAAGAACTGACACATCCATCTCCTGGTTTTTTATCCATTTGTTAAATTCATGGATAAGCCGGCTTTTACCAACGCCTGCATCGCCCATGATGGTGATTAGCTGCCCTTTGCGGGTGTGAACGGCCGTTTGCAAAGCCACCTGAAGCTGATAAATCTCCTTGTCCCGGCCAACCATTCGGGTTTCCACACCTTCAACACCCCGGCCAGTTGTATAAAACGCACGTGGTTTTGCCCCCAAAACCAGATAAACAGGAAGCGGGTCACTCTTACCCCGGATGGTGACAGGGCCTAAATCTTCCACCTGAAAAATACCCTGCACCATGTGATACGTTTCTTGAGAAATCAAAATACTGCCCGGCTTGGCCGTTCGCTCCAGCCGGCTGGCAACATTCACCGCATCACCGATTACCGTGTATTCTTCACTGGTGCCAACTTCTCCCAGCATAACCGGGCCGGTATTGATGCCGATGCGCAATTGCAGATATTTCAAATGCTCATAAACGGCCCCGCCAGAAGCAGAAATATCCATGCCAAACGAAACATCGGAAGCAAAATTACTCAAAGCTGCCCGCATCGCCAGTGCGGCACGAACTGCCCGTTCGGGATCGTCCTCGTGAACGGTGGGAACGCCAAACACACCCATCACGGCATTGCCAATATGTTTGTCTACAATGCCGCCATGGCTGGTAATGGCTTCGTCCAGCCGCCGCCACAGGGCGTTCATCACTGCCAATTGCGATGTGTCGGGTAAATTGACGGGGGAATCTGCTGCCCGGGTGATTCGGGCAAAAAGGATGGTGACCTGCTTGCGCTGGGCTTTGGCTTTGTCTGCTGGCAGCATGATGCTTCCCATGCTGTTGCCGTTGTTTTCATACTTCTCTTTCAGCACGGCAATAGACAGGCTGACGACCTCGTCGCCTAATAACGGCCGTTTCGACTCCAAAGCGGCAATTGCTTTTTCCAGTGGACTGAGATCACTCATCAGTATGAATTGTAAGGGAAATCTGATGATTGCAAAGTGAAATTACGGCTATTTGAAACGCGAACCGGTTAATTTTTGGTTAAATCTTGGTGCAGAATGGCATTCAGGGGTGCTAATAAGCGAAACTGCTCATCCAATCTACTTCCTTAACCATGCCCAATGCTGTAAACATAGCCAGGGCTTCGTACCACATTTCCTTGCCTTTTTCCCGGTCGCCTTCATAAATTTCATAAGTTGCCCAGGCTTGCAAGGTGTAGGCTTTTTCTACTTCAAAGCGATCTGGAAGCAGATTGATGATGGACAGGCTTTTCTCAAAACATTCTCTTGGGTGATAAAGTGTCCCACCACTGGCTTTTTGAATGGCACTTTCTGGCAGCTCTGCCGTAATGGAACCGAGAAGCCGCCAGGCAATGGCTTGTAACTTTGCCAAAGTTGCCCGCTTGTAAGCTGGCAGGTCATTCAGGGCGTTCAGCAGTTTGAGAACATGGGTCAGTGCTTCCTGGGGACGGCCGTTTATCATGTGCAGCTTACCCAAACCAACTTGTGCTTCCAAAAGGACACGCGTGCCTTTTAACTGCTGCGCCTGTGCCACAACCTGCTTATACCAATTCTCCGCCAATTCCAGATTTTCCTGCCGGTCCAGTTCACTGGCCAAAGAATCGGCACGGATATATTGGGTTAAATGCAAATTGCCAAACATAACGGCCGTTTCCGCCTGGAAAGTCACATTACCGCTCTTTTCTGCCAACAACAAAGCCTGACGCAAATAATTTTCAGCTTCATGGAAGGCATCTTTGCTTTGGCACACACGGCTCAAATTTTGCAGCGCCAACATAGAAGCAAAATGGTCGCCAATATTGCGAGAAATGCGAAGACCAGCCTGATAACGTTGAATGGCAGCGTCAAAATCCTGATGATCGCGGGCAACATGCCCCAACTGAATCGTAGCCAACCCTTCCCAAACCCGGTCGTTAATCTCCCGCAAAAGGGTGATGGCTTTTTCCAAATTTTGCGCCGCCTCTAAATAGTGCCCGGACAAACGGTAAACATGACCCAACAGCATGTTGCTGTAAGCCATGCCTTTGGCTGCTAATGTTTCAGTGCTAATGTGTAATGCTTCTTCGGCAACCTTTACGGCCGTATCCAAATCACCCAGCCACGCCTTTGCCCAGCCAACCGCCGCCAGCCCAATTGCCTGTTCCGCCGCATCTCCACTTTTTGCTGCCAATGCCACAGCTTCCTCGGCATATTTCAACGATTCGGGGTAATTGCCCTGAAATTCATGGCAAATAAACAATCCAACACAAGCCTCGTGTGCCGCCCCCCAATGGTTTATTTGCTCAGCCAGTGCTTTCATTTGCTCAAAAGCATGAATGGCTTCTGGAAAATGGGCTTGCCAGCGGTGCATCTCCCCCAGACCTTTGAAAATGGGCAGTCTTTCTTCTCTTAACGCCTGTGTATCTGGCTTTTTCTCATACTTTTCCAGCCAATTCATGGCCTGGTTGTAGTAATGCACGGCCGTATCCGGTGCATACCGGTTGCTGGCATATTCACCGGCACGGCTAAACCATTTTGCTGCATTGGCAGCATCCTCAGCCAACGCATAATGCGCCGCCACCACAGCCGAAAAATCTCTCCCCTCACGCTGCCCATTTGTCAAATACCAGCTCGCGGCCTGGGCATGAAGCCGCTTTCTAACCGCCGGATCCAATTGGCTGTAAACCAAATCGCGCAGCACATCATGCCGAAAAACATACTCTGGCACACCTGAAAACAGGGAGGTTCTCCGGCGATAAATAAATGACGCGCGCTCCAAACCGTTTAAGGCGTCCTCAATTTGGGCAAGCGTCATCGAACGACTGGACACATGCAGCAGTTCCACAACGGCCGTTTCCCAAAAGATCCGCCCCAAAATTGCAGCCCCCTGCAGCACCAGCCGCTCATCCCGTTCAAGCCGTTCAAATTGAGCAAAGAGCATATCCGGCAAGGTAAGCGGGCGAGGCAGGGATGGCATGTTACCCGGTTCAATTCGCCAGCGATTTGGCCCCTTCACCACCACCCCACTGTCAATCAACAGTTTCACATACTCTTCAATAAACAGCGGATTCCCACCCGTGTCGTTGATTATCTGGTCCATCAAATTCATAGGCACGGATGAAGCCTGTGAAAGCAAATCCTGAACCAGCAGCCGGCTGTCAATAGACGACAGGTCTGACAATGAAATTTGTGTACAGCGGTTGGGATACAAAGTATCGAGCCACTGCCAGGACGGCCGTTTCTCCCACAATTCCGGTCGTGTTGTCACCACAAAAATTACCGGAAAATCCTCGCACTCCTGAACCAGATATTCCAGCAAATCCAGAGACCCCTCATCGGCCCAATGAATATCCTCCAGCAGCATGACTACACTGCCCATTTTCGTGGCAATCGACCGCAAAAGGTCAACAATATCCTGGAATGCATACTCCCGAATTCGCTGTACATCCTGGGCTATACCTTGTAAATAGGTACTTTGCGAAAAATCAAACCCCAACAAATGGCCAATAAAATGAGCCTGCTCGCGTGTGCGGGTATCTACACCACCCAAAGCTTCGCAAATTCCCTTTTCCAACTTTTCGCGGGCAGCAGCAGCACTGCTTCTGGGGTAAATTTCAAAGTAGTTGGCAAACGCATCCCGAAAAACATGGTAAGCCATCTGCTCGCCATCGTAATAAACACGCCCGCTAAACAAAGCTGTTCCAGATGATCCGTGTGTCAGCCACTGCTCAAATGCATAAGCCAGCCGGGATTTCCCAACCCCTAAATTGCCAGAAATTGTCACCAGATGGGATGTACTCGTTGCCACTGCGTTAGAAAGAATGGCTTGCAGGCGAGACAGCTCCTCTGTACGGCCGATCATGTCGGCCGAAATACCTTCTGCCCCAAGGCTGGAAACATAATAAATTTGGGGTTTCTCCCGCCGAACCACGTATACTGGTTTGGCTTCAGCCCACCCGGGCAGCAGCTGCGGTTCTAACTGCTCCACGTCAAAGTGGCTGCGAATTTTGCCGTATGCCTGCTCTTCAATAAGAATGCCGCCAACCGGGGCTTTTTCTTCCAGGGCCATTGCCAGGGTGACGGTATCGCCAACGGCCGTATACACATCACTTACCCCCACCTTCCCCAAAAACACCGGACCAGCCGCAATGCCAATCCGCATCCGCAAATCAGGCGGCCGTGCCCAGCCAGTCAACAACTGCGTAGCCAGCTTCAAGGCCCGCTCATTAAACAACGCCAGCTCCAACTGCATATCCAGCGCCGCCTGAACAGCCCGCTCCACATCATCCCCATGCTTATAGCCCACCCCAAACAACGCAATCACCCCATCCCCAACATGCTTGTCAACCATCCCACCCCAGGAGACAATCACACTGTCCAGCTTTTGCCAAACAGCATTCACCGTATCGCGAACCTCCTCAGCATCCATCAATTCCGACATTGCTGTAAATCCGGAAAGGTCCGCCACCAAAACTACCGTATCATCATATTGTTGGGTCATCGGGAGCGAATCGAGTTGAGCCATCTTTTCCTGCAAAGCAGCAATTGTCAAATCCGCAACGTCCTCACCAATTTCGCGACGATGCTTTTCTAAAACTGCAATTGCCTGTTCCAGCCCTTTTCGATCCACAGTACACAAACTCTTTGAGGGTTTTTTATCTGGCTAATGTCAACATTATATAGTAGGCTTCCAAGAGTTGCACACACACCCTGTTCCCACTATACTGCGCCGCTGCCATAATATTTGACAGGGTGATGGGATGCAGAGCAATTCTCCAATCTCTAATCCCCAACCCCCAAACTTCCATATACGTAAAAAATGATGAGATTAAAAAAATTAGTGCTGCAAGGATACAAAACCTTCGCCAGCCGAACCGAATTTTTGTTTGATGAAGGCATCACAGCCATTGTAGGCCCAAATGGCAGCGGCAAGAGCAATATTGCCGATGCTTTGCGCTGGGTATTGGGCGAACAAAGTTACGGCGTCCTGCGCGGCAAGCGCACAACCGACATGATTTTTGCCGGCAGTCAAAAACGCCCCCGCGCCGGTATGGCACAAGCCATCCTCACGCTGGACAACAGCGATGGTTGGCTGCCTATTGATTACACCGAAGTAGAAATTGGCCGCCGCGCTTACCGTTCCGGCGAAAATGAATATTTGCTCAACGGCCAAAAAGTACGCCTGAAAGATATTACAGAATTGCTGGCAACCAGCGGTTTGGCAGAACGAACCTACACCATCATTGGGCAAGGTCTCATTGACAAAGCCCTGTCGTTGAAAGCGGATGAACGCCGCGCCTTGTTTGAAGAAGCCGCCGGTATCAGCCATTACAAATCACGGCGGGCTGAAACCCTGCGCCGTCTGCAAGAAACACAGCGCAATCTGGAACGTGTGCATGATATTCTCAGTGAAATCAAACCGAGACTAACTTCTCTGAAACGGCAGGCAACACGTGCTCAAAATTACGAGCAGCTTACGGCCGATTTGCACCACGCCCTGCGCATTTGGTATGGCTACCGTTGGGAAAAAGCCAAACGGGATTTACGCCTTGTTCGCGAGGAAGCGGATGCTGCGGAGGCGGCCTGGAAAGCCAGCCGCCAACAGCAGCAGGTACGCCAAATTAACATTGACGATTTGCGCCGCAAAATAAACCGCCTGCAAAACCAGATTAATGAAAACGATGACGAACGTGAAGCGGTTCGTCAGGCGCTGGAAAAATCTCGCCGTGAAGCGGCCGTTATGCGGGAACGCCGCGCATCACTGGAACGCCAACTGGCTGATATTGCCCAGGAACTGCCACCCTTAACCGCCCAGCGTGCCCAGGCGGCAGAAGCGTTGGAACATGCGCTGGCCGATTTAAGCCGTGCCCAGGAAACATTGGCACAGGCGCAGGGAGAATTAAAGCAGTTTAACGCCAGCTTTGAAGTAAAACAGGCGGAAATCAATAAGTGGCAGAAGGCACTGCGTCAGTACGAACAGGAAAGAGCACAAACCCAAAATAAAGTAGCGCAGGCTGAAGGGCAGTTAAGCCAGTTGGAGGAGCGGCTGAAGGAGCAGGCTGGTGCAGATTTGTCTGGCCTGGAGAAAGAGCTGGCTGAAATTGACACGGCCGTTTCCCAGGCCACTGCCCAAATTGACAAACTACAGAAGCAGCAGCAAGCTCTCGAAGCGGAACGAACCGCTTTGGCCAACAAAAAACGGGACCAGATTCGGGCATTAAAACAACTGCGCAAACAACTCCAGCAAAGCGAACACGCACTGAACAAACAGCGCCGCGACGTGGCAAAACTGGAAACACGGGTCGAAATGCTTGACCAAATGCGCCAAAAAGCGGCGATTGTGCCGGAAAATGCTCAAATTGTGGGGACGCTGGCCAGCTTTATGACGATACCTGAAGCATACGAAACGGCCGTTTCTGCCGCATTAGGCAGTAAGTTAGCCGCTCTCGCCGTCCAGGACGAAACATCGCTTTGGGCGCTGATTCAACACAAAAGCCAAACCGTTTCCGCCGCTGTATTGGGTGAAATGCAGCCACCCCCACAACCTGACCTGCCTCAAGATACGGCCGTCATCGGTTGGGCATCCAGCCTAATCACCGTCAACAACCCGGACGCCGCCCCCTTTGTACAGGCGATGCTGGGCACACTTTTGCTGGTAGAAGATGCCCAAACTGCTTACACCATTGCCAAACAACTGCCGCCGGGATTTACGGCCGTTTCGCCAGATGGCATCATGGTTCAGGCAGGCGGTCTGGTGCAAAAAACCAGCAGCAATGCCGACAATATTCTGGCACGGGAAAATGAATGGCGGCAGGCAGCCGCACAGCTTGCCAAAGCCAAAGAAGCACTCTCCCAGGCAGAAGCCGAATTGGAAGCCCAAAGAGCGGCAGTGGATGAAAAACAAACGGCCGTAGACGATTGGCAAACCGAAGAAAGCCGCATGAATCACAAGCTGCAATCTTTGCAATATGAACTCAACAAACAGCAGCGAGAAATTGACCGCCTCAATCAGCAAAAGCGGTTCAAGGCCAACCAGCTAGAAAGCCACAAAGCAGAATCTCAACGGCTGCAAAACCGCATCGAGCAGGTGAAGGCTTTTATTGCCAGCCAGCAGGAAGAGATTGTACGTGTGGAAACGGCCGTAAACACCGCCCGCGCCACCCTCCAATCCCTCCCCATTGCAGAAGCCACCCAGCAGCGCCAGACACTCAGTCAACAAATCGACACCGCCAAAACCATCGTGGCCGGACGGCAAGCTGTGGTAGACAGCCGCCGCGCCACCCTAAATCAGGTGGATCGCCAGCTTGCCCGCCTGCAAGAACGGCAAAACAGCCTGCAAAAACAACTGGACACAATCGCCCAGGACACCAGCGCAGACGAGCAAGCCCAACTAGAAAGCAAACTGGAACGTCTGGAGCAAGCACTGCGTCCTCTGCGGCAGCAGTTGACCGAATACCGGCAAGAGCTGCAAGCAGAAGAAGATGCTCTGGCCGTGATGCAAAAAGAAAATCACGACAAAGAAACGTTATTCACCCAAACTCGCATCAATCTCAGCCAAAAACAAACGGCCATTGAAGGACTACAAGAACGCATCAAGGCAGACCTGGGCATTGTGGCGCTGCACTACGACGAGGACCAAACCGGACCAACCCCCTTGCCCATGAATGAAGTTGTTGAACCATTGCCCCTGGTAGAAGAGCTTCCTGAAGATTTGGAAGAAACCATCCAATCATTGCGCGGCCAAATTCAGCGCATGGGAGCCATTAACCCGGATGCACCCGCGGAATACGAAGAGACTCAGGAACGTTTTGAATTCCTGACCCAGCAGGTGGAAGATTTAACAACAACAGAAAAGCAGCTCCGGGATGTCATTGCAGAACTGGATGACTTGACCTCCAAGGCGTTCGCGGAAACAGTGGAAAAGGTGGATGCTGTGTTTGGTGAAACGTTTAAGCAGTTGTTTGGCGGCGGAAACGGCCGTCTCGTCCTCACAGACCCCGACGACCTCACCATCAGCGGCGTAGACATCATCGCCCGGCTGCCCAACAAACGCGAACAAGGCCTCTCCGTTCTGTCTGGTGGCGAGCGGTCATTAACAGCCGCCGCCCTCATCTTCTCCCTGCTCAAAGTGTCACCCACACCCTTCTGCGTGATGGACGAAGTAGATGCCGCACTGGATGAAGCCAACATCAACCGCTTCCGTGACCTGCTCCGTGAACTAAGTATCAAAACCCAGTTCATTGTCATCACCCACAATCGGGGAACAGTCCAGGCAGCCCAAACCATCTATGGCATCAGCATGGGGCCAGACAGCGCCAGTCAAGGCATCTCCATCAAACCGGAAGATTACCTGAAGCAAAAAGAACTGCTGTAAAAACGAATTACAAGCGCCAGTATTCGTAACCCGAAGCCCGTTTTCCGAATACGGATGCCTGCTTGCAACACACATTTTTTACAAACTGTTATTGCCCCTGTTACACCCGTCACCTATAATGGCATCAACTTTGCTTTGCAGTTGGGATTGGAAAAAACAGCTCGTACAAGTAACCAGAAGCAGGCACCAATCTCCAATCTCCAATTATTTAGAAAACAGGACTATCTATGAGCTTTTCAATCGGCGACCAGGTTGGCACATACGAAATCGTTGAAAAGATCGGCAAAGGCGGCATGGCAACTGTCTACAAGGCATACCATCCACGCCTGGACCGCTTTGTAGCCATCAAAGTGCTGCATGCTGTTTTCCGTGACGATGAATCATTTCTAAAACGATTCACCCGCGAAGCCCGTGTTGTTGCTAAACTTGAACACCCGCACATCGTCCCAATCTATGACTTTGCTGAACACCAGGGGCATCCTTATCTGGTGATGCGCTATATTGACGGCGAAACCTTGAAAGACCGGCTCATGGAAGGGGCGCTGTCCAAGTCTGAATTGCTGCGAATTGCCCGGGCTATTGCGCAGGCATTGGACTATGCTCACCTACAAGGCATTTTGCACAGAGACATAAAGCCGTCGAATATCTTGCTCACCAAAGGGGGCGGGGTGTTTATTACGGATTTTGGCCTGGCACGAATTACGCAGGCCGGGGAATCGACGCTCTCCCAGGACATGATCATGGGGACGCCGCAGTACATTTCTCCAGAACAGGCAAAGGGTGTGGTTGACCTGGACGGCCGTACCGACATTTACTCATTCGGTATTGTGCTGTACGAGATGCTCACCGGGCAAGTTCCCTTTCAGGCTGACACCGGCTACTCTATCATCCACTCCCAAATTTTCGACCAACCCCCAGACCCCCGTGAATTGAACGCCAACATCAGTCCTGAATTAGCGGGCTTACTGCTAAAAGTTCTGAGTAAAGAACCGGAGAATCGCCCGGCAACCGCCGGTGAAGTTGTGACCGGGATGGAAAGGGCACTCCAACAGCTTCCAGATGAAATTGCACCACCGGGAAAAGTTGTTCTGCCAGACAGCACGCCACCTGCCCAAACACGGGTAGAGCCTGCTGCACCAACACCCCCTCCGTCCACACCCCAGCCTATGATTGATGTGCCGCCGCTGCCGGAATTGGACAAGGCAGAAGGTGAAACAGAAACGGCCGTTGCGCCACCACCACCGCAAACAGAAACCCAGCCTAAAAAACGTCGCAAAATTCCCATTTGGGCAGGCCTTATCGTTCTGGCATGTCTATGTCTGGGTGCACTGGCCGTCCTGAGCAACCTGTCAGACGATACCAAGGACAGCCCAAACACAGAACCCACTCAAGTGGTCGATGACCAACCAGAACAAGGCGAAGATCGACCAGAGAATGACCAACCTGTTGGGGAACAACCACCTGTTGGGGAACAACAACCACCACCCCCACAACCAAACATCGACGACAACCGGTTTATGGATTTCATTCCAGAGCGGCCAGAACCGCGCCCCATAGATGAACTGGAGCCTCTGGTAGAAGAAAATCCCGAAAATCTGCGGCTCCGTGCAGAACTGGTCGAAGCTTATCTCCAGGACGGCCGTATCGACGAAGCACGCCAACTGGTACAGGCCACCATCCCACCCACCCGTGTGCCACTGCCCTACAATCTCATCGGTGAAAAGTTGATGGAAACCAACCACGTTGCTGTAGCCGCTTTGGTTTACCAGGTGGGGTATGAGCGTTTTCCAGAAGACGGCCGTTTACAAAACATGCTCATGTACGCCCTCATCGAATCGGGGCAGCCCACCCGCGTTGTCGAAGAACTCATCCACAGATTAGAAGAAACACCTTCTTCCACCACAGACATCACCATAGGCATAGGCGAAGCCTACATCGAAATCAACGAAGGCAACCCTGATATTGCCCTCGACATTCTCAACGAACTCATTGAAACAGACGGCAACCCCTATTTGCCAGAAACTCTCTACCTGAGAGGCCTCTATTATGCTGCTGTTGGCGAGCCAGACCCGGCCATCGCCTCATTTGAAGACGCGCTTTCATTACGCCCACCAGAATGGTTAAGGTTACGGTTGGAAGGCGCACTAAACGAGATGAAGTAAGGAGAAAATTTTACAATGCGTACACCGTTCATTGCAGGTAACTGGAAAATGAACAAAACCCCTGACGAAGCCGTTGCCTTTGTGCGCGAAATTCGTCACGCCCTCAACCAGATTGAAGGCGTTGATATTGCATTTTGTCCCCCATTTATCGCCATTCCTGCGGTCGCAGATGCCCTGCGCGGCACAAAAATTGGTGTGGGCGCACAAAACATGCATTATGAAGAAAGCGGTGCGTTTACAGGTGAAATTGCGCCCAATATGCTCACCCCCTACTGCCAATATGTCATTCTGGGTCACTCAGAACGGCGTGCCTACTTTGGCGAAACAGACGACGGAGTCAATCGCAAAATCAAGGCAGCACTGGCACACGGACTGGTTCCCATTGTGTGTGTCGGTGAAAGTCTGGCACAAAATGAAGCTGGCGAAACGCAATCATTTGTCAGTGGACAGGTGAAAGCCGCTTTTGCCGGTTTAACCGGAGAACAGGCAGCAGGTGTGGTCATTGCCTACGAACCCATTTGGGCAATTGGCACAGGCAAATCGGCAGATGCAGCCCAGGCAGGCACTATCATCGCAACGGCCGTACGCGGCCCCATCGCTGAAATGTTTGGCGAAAACATCGCCCAGCAAATCCGCATCCAATACGGTGGCAGCGTCAAACCCCACAACATCGCCGAGTACATGGCACATCCAGACATTGACGGCGCGCTGGTTGGTGGCGCAAGTCTCAAAGCCAGTTTTGTAGAACTGGTTAAAAACGCACGATAATCAGGTAATGGAGATTGGTAATTGGGTAATTAGTAATTGGGTAATTGGAGATTAGAGATTAATGTTTTCCCAATCTCCAATCCCTAATCTCCAATCTCTAATCTCCAATCCCTAATCTCCAATCCCTAATCTCCAAATTACCAGGGAAACCCAATGACCCCAAATTTAATGCCATTTATCTGGGTAGTCTTAGCCATCCCCATTTTGCTGCTCATCCAGCGCTGGATTCACACCCATTTGCATGGCCTTTCCCTGCTTTTGATGGGTAAATCCGAAAGGGCTGTCGTGCTGTATGCCCTCATTTTGCTGCCTGGCGTTATGCTGCACGAACTCAGTCACTGGCTGATGGCCGGTTTGCTGGGTGTAAAAACCGGTTCGCTCTCCCTGATACCCCAAAAGCAAGAGGATGGCACAATTCAGCTTGGCTACGTAGAGTATTACAAAGGGCGCACATTGGGGCCATTCAGGGAAAGTCTCATTGGCGGTGCACCGCTGCTAACCGGCACGGCCGTTATTTTGCTCATCAGCTTCAAAATTTTCAGCGTCACCAACCTTGCCGCCGCCATCCAGACCGGCCAGATTGACGCACTCACCCTCGCTCTGGGCGAAGTGTTTCAAACCAACGACTTTCTTGTCTGGCTGTACCTACTGTTCGCCGTCTCCAACGCCATGATGCCCAGTGCCTCCGACCGCCGTGCCTGGCCGGCCTTTATCTGGACAATGATCATCCTTGGCGGCATCCTCTATGCCCTGGGGCTGACGCAGGCAGTTATCAACGGCCTTGCCGGGCCAATGGCAACGGTGTTTGGCTATTTGGGCACAGCCCTTTCCATGGCCATTGGTGTAGATTTGGTCTTTATGATCATCATTTCCCTGCTGGAAACCATCGTCAGCCGCATCCGGGGTGTATCGGTGGTTTACAGCTCTGTGGATGCGCCGCCCGACTCTCAGCAAATGGTTTTGTAACGGCAAACGGCCGTTTCCCCCACCCATGATCTCCATCATCATCACCGCCTACCGCGAACCAAACACCATTGGGCACGCCATTGACGCATTCCTGGCGCAAATGCCGCCAAACAGCGAGCTTCTTGTCGTCTGCCCGGATGAAGAAACAATGGCCGTTGTCAATGCCTACACGAATAAACACCCAAACATCCGCCTCATACAAGACCGGCAAAAAGGCAAACCCGCCGCCATCAACCTGGGGCTGGCCGCCGCCAAAGGCGACATCATTGTTTTAAGCGACGGCGACGTACAGATTAGCCATGATGCTCTGTCCCACCTGCTTGCCCCCTTTGCCGACAGCCGGGTCGGCGCAGTGACTGGCCAGCCAGTAAGTGCCAGCCCCCGCACAACCATGCTTGGCTACTGGTCGCATTTGCTGGTCAATGCCGCCCATCAGGTGCGCCAAAATCGGCACAACCGGGGCGACTTTCTCCTCTGTTCCGGCTATCTGTTTGCCTGCCGCAAAGCCCTGCTGCCCCCCATCCCGGAAGACGCCCTGGCAGAAGATGCCGTGATTTCCCACCGCATTGCAGAACAAGGCCACACCATTGCCTACGCGCCAGATGCCAAAGTATACGTAAAGTACCCCACCACCTACGCCGACTGGCTCCGGCAAAAAGTGCGCTCCGCTGGTGGCTATGCGCAAGATTATGTGCGCCTCTCGCCGGTACAAATGCGCTCAGCCTGGCGCGAAATGATTGAAGGCCCTCGTCTGGCACTTGCATTTGCCAAAACACCGCGTGAATTTTTCTGGACAATGCTGCTTTTTGGTGCACGGCTGCATTTGTGGCTGCTGGTTTTTTGGCGTGTGCGGGTGCAAAAACGGCCGTTATCCCAACTCTGGCAGCGCGTTGAAACAACGAAGTAAATAACCAATGATTAATAAATTAATAATTGATAATTAATTACCAACAGGACAAACCAATGCCCAGCACGCCTCTTTTTCAACAATTGGAAACCCTGCCGGCACTTGTGGAAACAATGGTTCCTGTGCTTACCAAAGCCATTGCCGAGGCTGTTCCATCAGAAACGGCCGTTCGCTTTAACCGCGTGTTTCTTACTGGCTGCGGTGACAGCTACCATGCCCCCGTCAATGCCGAGCTGGCCTTTGAACAATTGGCAGGCATTCCTTGCGAACCGATGACAGCGATGCAGTTTGCCCGCTATGCCGTGCCATTTTTGCCTGCTGGCTTGCAAACATTGGTCACGGCCGTTTCCGTGAGCGGCGCAGTGAGCAGAACCCTTGAAGCCCTGCGGCTAAGCCGCCACAAGCAAGTGACAACAGCCGCCATCACCGGCAGCCGCCGCACGCCGCTGGCAAAAGAAGCCGCCATTGTCATAGAAACGGCCGTTCCGCCCCTGCCCGACGAACTACAAGGTGTCATTGTGCCCGGAGCAAGAAGCTACTTTGCCTCCCAACTGGCCCTCTACCTGCTGGCACTTCACCTTGGACAAAGCCGCGGCCATTTAACCAGCCAGCAAGCCGCCCATTTGCGCAGCGAATTAGCCATGGCCGCGCCTGCCATCGCCCAAACCGTGGCAAACGGGCACGATTTAGCCCGGCAGTTGGCACAAGAATGGCATCACGCCGATCATCTGGTGTTTTGTGGGGCTGGCCCAAATTTTGGCACAGCGATGTTTGGCGCCGCTAAAATTTTGGAAGCCACAGGGGAAACGGCCGTACCGCAGGACACAGAAGAGTGGGCACATCTGCAATACTTTGGCAAAACGGCAGCCGATGGTACCCCCATACCCACCATCCTCATCAATGCCAACGGCCCGGATACCAGCCGGGCGCTGGAAATTGCCGCCGCCGCCAAAGCCATTGACCGCCGTGTGGCCGTAATTGCCCCGGCAGACACACCACTTGCCCGCACCCCCCACGCTGACGCTGTGTTTGCCCTGCCACCCATCCGCGAATGTTTTTCGCCCCTGTTAACGGCCGTACCCCTCCTGCTTTTAGCCGATGCCCGTGCAGAACTTCTCCAGGAGCCGTATTTTCGCGGATTTGGCGGCGGCAGAAGTGTAGAAGGCGGCGGAGGCATCTCGCGCATTCGTTCCAGCCAGCAGCTTGATGAACCCTGGTCTTTTGAGGTGACCCCATGACGGCCGTTTCCATTGTGTGTGCGGGCGGCCTCCGCATGGACTATTTGATTACCCATAACGGACGCAGTCACAATGGCGTTATTGGCGGTAATGCGCTGTATTCAGCCGTCGGTGCGGCCATCTGGCAGGAACCAGTCGGACTTTGGGGCAGGTGCGGCGAAAATTACCCGCAGGTATGGCTGACTGAATTGGCGCAGTGGGGCATTACGCATGAAGGGGTGTCGGTTATCCCCGGCTGGCAGGAGCACCGGACATTTTTTGCCTACACGCCGGATGGCCGTCGGGACGACATGAATCCGGCTTTCCATTACGGCCGTATTGGCCAACCCATACCAGAAGCACTTGCTGGCTACACGCATTCAACTCTGGGGCAAGACGACCCGGAAAAATATGAACCGCTTGCTGTTCGTCCTGAAGATTGGCCGGATAAGTATGAAGCGGTCACGGCCGTTCACCTTGCCCCCATTTCCCTTTGCACCCACCGTCATGTGCCGCCGTTTTTACGCCAACAAGGCGTCTCGCTCATTACGCTGGACCCCGGCGAACGGTACATGATTCCCGAACGGCTGCCCTTTATTCGTGAGATGCTGCCCGAAATTGACTTTTTCTTGCCCAGCCGCAAGGAGATTTGGTCGCTTTTTGGGGAAGATGCAGATTTGCGGGAAACGGCCGTTACCCTGCATGAATGGGGTGCGCCGGTCGTCATCATCAAAATGGGGGCGGAGGGGGTGCTGGTGTTTGATGGGCAAAGACATTATCAGTTACGGCCGTACCACACGCCCAATGACAGCCGGGTAATTGATGTAACCGGAGCTGGAGACGCTTTTTGTGGGGGTTTGGTGGCCGGGTTGGTAAAGGGGGCGTCAGTGGAAACGGCCGTACATTTCGGCATGGTCTCGGCTTCGCTGGTAATAGAAGGATACGGCGCACGCTATGCCCTTTCCCGCAGGGCAGAAGCGGCTGGCAGGCTGAAAGAAATGGAAATTGGGTAAGAGATTGCTGACTGCTCCAAAAAAAGCCACGAATTACACGAAT
>CAZRIB010000011.1:0-22068 GCA_964600035.1 uncultured Ardenticatenaceae bacterium
CCCTAAAACAATGCTGCTCACCCCATAGATTCATTAATCACCCCTTTTCACCCCCAATCTCACCCGTTTGAGGCGATTCAATAATTGACAGTACTCAGGTACTATCATTCTCAGAAGGTATCTCCAAACACTCAAGAGGGAGCTACCTCTCGAAATGCCAAACCACAACACCATAGGTTAACTGTCGAAGGAAAAACCTGAAGGACAGGTGAAAAAGTTGGTTTGCGCAGCCTAACGGCCAGTTGGGCTTTTTCTGTTTACTTAATTTCATTCGTTAACTGAATAGTGGCTAAACCCAGGCGGATTCGCGCTCACGAAGGATAGTAAAGATGCGAAATAGAAGAAATGCAGCGATTCTTTTCATGATAGCCTTGTTACTGGTATTTGCGCTGGGCGCAAATGTTTTTGCCGGTCATGGCGGTGGTGGTCTTGTGGATGTGGGACCGGTAAGCCCGGATTATGGCTTCCCGATGTGGTATCAGGATGCCAATGGCTTGATTTTGGAGCCGTGTCTTGATCCTGCTTTGTGTTTCTTCTTCCCACCTGACCCGGCAGCACCGATTGAGTTTCCCAACAACTTTGCTGACGAGGTTTTTTATTGGGCAGCAGAAGCGTTGATGATTGATGCCACGCCACCAGCCGCTGGTGATCCCGGCAACAAGTTGGGGCGGGCAGTTTTGACGCTGGGCCTGGAGGGGGCCTTTTTTGGACCAGAGATTGTACCTGGCGAGCAGGTAGTGTTCGGCCGTATCCGCATTCGCGTTGATAACCTGCAAGAAGGTGAGACGTATGTTGTCACCCACCCATACGGGCAGGACACCTTTGTGGTGGGGCAGGATGCAGGGCCAGGGACGATTGCCGGGCCGGGCATTAGTTTTGTAGAAGATATTGGCATTGGGCAGTTGGGAGATTTCACCGGTGCATTTGAAAGCCGCATTGGGCCATTTTTGCTTTGGGATCCGGCAACTGCACCAGCCCCGCCGCCCGGTTACATTGCCGATGGCGGTTTGACGCTGCAAAAAGTGATTGGCAGCCCATATGGCACGAATTTCTTCCGGGTGGAAGGGCCAAATGTGGGCGACCCATCTTCTCCTTACCTGTGCGCAGATCCAACATTGGGGCCAGACCCTGTAGCGGTGACAGATTGTATTGAAACAGATTTGTTTGCAGTGCAGGGCAAATTGGCAACGCGTTTTGGTGTGGGTATTGAGCAGGCGACTTATTCACAAAATGCGGCGGGCGCTGGTTCTGTGAATGTGTTTGCCCGGTCTGTTTCTGGTTTGGCGCAGACGATTGAGTTGGGCGTTTCTAACTTTGCGTCTTCCTTGTTTGCCGGAAATGCCAACGGCCGTTACTTTGTCCAACAAAATTATTTTGGCACACCGCCTACCGTTGTAACGGCAACAAATACGAGTGATGTACCGTGGACGGCCGTTTCCGGAATACCGGTTGACGTGGTGACCATTACCCGCGCTGAATATGACGTAGACAATGGCACACTGTCCATTGATGCCGCTTCCAGTGACGAATTTGGTGCGCCCGTGCTAACGGCCGTTGGCTACGGCGACCTGGTGAGCGGGACTTTAACAGTTTCCGGTGTCACCATTCCCCCGGTGGAAGTGGTGGTTACCTCTTCTGCTGGCGGCCAGGATCGCGAACCAGTACGGGTAACGGCCGTCAACCACAACGTGGCACCGATGGCTGATGATGATACGGCCGTCACACCTGAAGAAACGGCCGTCACCATTCCCGTACTTCTCAACGATACCGACGTGGACGGCGTTGTGCTGCCAGCCACCATCATGATTACCCACCTGCCAAAAGATGGCACAGTCACTGTGCCCGGTGACGGAACAGTAATTTACACACCGGCCACGGACTTCTTTGGCGAAGACAAATTCCGCTACTCTGTGCTGGATGATTTGGGGGCAGAATCGAACCGGGCGCTGGTGACAGTGACCGTAACCAATGTGAATGATGCGCCGGTAGCCGTTGACGATACGGCCGTGACGCCCACTTACGACGTGCTGGCCAACGATTACGACGTAGACAGCGCGCTCAATCCTGCTTCTGTGGCGCTGGTCACACTGCCCGCTAACGGCACAGCCACAGCCAATTTAGATGGAACCATTACTTACACGCCCACCCTGGGCTTTGTGGGCAATGACACCTTGACGTACACCGTACAGGACGTGGAGGGGGCACTTTCCAACGCGGCTGCAGTGACCTATGTTGTCACGGATGGCTCTCCGGTTGTTCAAATTACCAGTCCGATAGATGGCGGCACAATTGTGCAGGGAACGGCCGTTTCCTTGGTAGGCCAGGCCAACGACAACCAGGACGGCAGCCTGACCCACGCCATCAACTGGTCATCCAGTATTGACGGCGCACTGGGCACAGGCAGCCCGCTGGCCAACCTCTATCTGTCCGCAGGCACACACACCATCACCGCCTCTGTTACAGACAGCGACGGCAACAACACCAGCACAGCCATTACGCTCAATGTTTTAGGCGGGACGTCACCCGTTGCGCATGGCGTGGTTCATCCCACATACGGCTTCCCCGTGTGGTACCAGGATTCTTTGGGAACAACACTGGAGCTGTGTCTGGATGCAGCCGACCCATTGTGCAACTTCCATCCCGGCGACATCCCCAACCCGGAACTGCCGGTCTCCTTCCCCGACAATTTCCCGGTAGAACCATTCTACTGGCTGGCCGATTCAGTCATTCTAAATGGCGCACAGAAAGCCACCTTAACCATGTCCTTGTCCGGCACATTTGCCAATGCGGCCGTGGTCGATGGCGAGCAGGTCAGCACCATCATCATTGAAACCAAAGTAGACACACTTGTGCCCGGCGAAACCTACACCGTCACCCATCCATACGGTACGGATGTCGGTGTGGCCGATGCCAATGGCGATTTGCGCATCCTCACAACCGTTGGTGGTGATGTGATTGGCGACTTTACAACCGTTTACAACGGCTTGTCCGGCCCATTCCTCACCTGGAGTCCATTGAGTGATGCTCCCGCCGGTTATGTGGGCAGCCCGCTTGCAGAACACGCAGTAACAGGCAGCCCTTATGGCACAAACTTCTTCCGCATTGAAGGGTTAGACGCTGGCGGCCCTGGCGTGAATGTACTGGAATCTGATTTGTTCAGCTTGATGGGCAAGCTGGCAACGGCCGCAACCGGCCCTGCCAACACTGCTCCCACGCTGGTCATTAACACACCCACTTCCGGCCAGCTTATTGATGAAGGCGCCGGCCCATCCTTCACCGCTTCGGTAACAGATGCAGAAGAACCGGCCTTGGGCAATACGGTGGTCTGGTCTTCAGATGTGGACGGGCAGTTTGGCACTGGCGCAGTGGTTAGCAGCACGGCACTGACACCCGGCCCGCACACAATTACGGCTTACGTGGTAGACAGCGGCGGGTTGGAGGCGATGGCTTCTGTACCCATCACGGTAAACGGCCGTCCCGTGGTCAACATCACATCCCCAACCGACGGCTCTTCTTACACATCGGGTACATCGGTGTTGTTGGAAGCCACCGCCAGCGATTTGGAGGATGGTGATTTGTCACCAGCCATCAGTTGGAGTTCTGACCTGGATGGTGCATTGGGTACGGGTGGTTCTTTGCCGGTCAGTACGCTTTCGGTAGGTACGCATCTGTTAACGGCCGTTGTGGTAGACAGCAATGGCTTAGCCGGAGAAGCGTCTGTGACCATCATTGTCAACAATGCACCCAGCAATGTTGCCCCGGTGGTTAGCATTACCGCCCCGGCTTCCGGCAGTGCCTTTGAAGAAGGAACGGCCGTAACCTTCACCGCCACCGCCATCGATACAGAAGATGGCGACCTCACCGCCGCCATTGCCTGGAGTTCCGACCTGGATGGCGCGTTAGGCACAGGCGGCACACTCAACCTGTCCACCCTCACAGTGGGCACACACACCATCACCGCCTCCGTTACCGACAGCGGCGGATTAACCGGCACAGACACCATTACCGTCGAAATAACGGCACCAGTGGTAGACATCGTCACTGTTTCCCGTGCCGACTATCGCACACGCAGGCTGGAATGGCGCATTACCGGCACAGGCAGTATGCCCGGCAGTGTCATCACCATCTACATCGGGCCAGCCGTTGGCGGTCAGGTGCTGGCTACCAACGTTGTGGTTGATGCGTTAGGCAATTGGGAGTTCAGAGAAGCCGGTTCGGCCGTTTTCCCGGATGGTTCACTGCTAATCAGCATTCAATCATCCAATGGCGGCGTGTACGAAGGATTCCCACTGCGTGTTCGGTAAAGCAGTGTCATTTAAGAAGAAAAGCAAGATGAAAAACGGGTCAGGTATACCTATGAAAACGAAACGAAACGCAAGATTACTCATGGTCGCCAGTCTGGCAGCAGCAGTGATGTTATTGACAGGCTTGTTTGTCACCTTTGGCGCACCGCCCAACAACGGCTATTTGGTCGAGTATGGGCCAGTCCATTCCAATTACGGGTTTCCCACCTGGTATAAGGATGTGAACGGAACAACTTTGGAGCTTTGTCTGGATCCAACCTACTGCGCGTTTGTGCCGGGAGATATTCCTGACCCAACCAGCCCGATAAGCATGCCCTACAACTTTCCTGGTGAAGCGTTTTACTGGCTGAGTGAGGCGTTGATGTTAGATGCCACACCCAACAATGGTACGGCGATTATCACCATGGCGCTGGAGGCGGCCTTTGCCAATGATGAGCCGATAGACGGCGAGCAAATTGTTTTTGGCCGGATTCGCATTCGTGTAGACAACCTGGTGGAAGGTGGCACGTACACCGTAACTCATCCATTTGGGATGGATGTGTTTGCCAACATTGGGCCAGATGCCGGGCCGGGTGCAGCCAAAGGGCCGGGTATTAGCTATGTGGAAGATATTGGTATTGGCGCACTGGGTGATTTTAGTGGTGCGATGACGAGCCGGATTGGGCCGTTTTTGACCTGGGAACCGGGTGTTGCCACGCCGCCGGGATTTATTGGCGATGGTGGTTTGTCGGCGAACCGGGTGGTCGGCAGTCCGTATGGCACAAATTATTTCCGGATTGAGGGGCCAAATGTGGGTGCGCCGGGTTCTGAATTTTTGTGTGCAGACCCTGCGTTGGGGCCTGACCCGGTTGCTGTAACAGATTGTATTGAGACGGATTTGTTTATTTTGCTGGGTAAGGTGGCTACGCATTTTGGGGTGGCGGCTGATTCTGTGACGTATTCGCGTGGTTTGGATGGGTCTGGCTCGGTGGATATGTTTATCCGGTCGGGTGAGGCGCAAAATATCGTGGCGGAGGGGTATGGTATTGGGACGGTGTCGCTGAATGCGGATATAAACGGCCGTTACTTTGCCCGCGCCGCTTTTGATGGTGTCCTTCCCAGTCAAGTATATGTCACCAACTATTCAGATGACCCACCGGCACAGGTGGCCGCGCCGGTTGTGGATGCCGTGACGCTGACGCAGGCGGACTATAACCCGCTGACACAGGAGCTGACGGTAACGGCGTATTCCAGCGATGAGTTTGCGCTGCCGGAGTTAACGGCCGTTGATTTTGGCCCGCTGCCATTATTGGGCAGTACCCGGGTGCGGCAGGCTGTGTTTACAGGGGTAGTGGCTCCACCAACGGCCGTTACCGTTGTTTCTGCGGCTGGCGGCTCAGATACCGAACCTGTCTCCGTGTTGTTTGTCAACCAGCCCCCCACAGCCAACGACGATGTTGGTTTCCTGAACCTGGCATTGGGTGATACGGCCGTTACCGTAGACATTCTGGCCAATGATGTGGATGTGGACGGCATGATTGACCCGGCAACGGTGGCCGCCACGCTGCCGATGAGCGGCACACTGGCCATTGACCCCTTGACAGGGATGGCAACTTACACGCCAACGGTCGGCTTTATAGGACAGGATGGCTTTACGTATACAGTGAGTGACAACGAGGGTGCGGTCTCCAATGTGGCATCGGTGACGTTGTTTGTGGAGAACAATGCCAATACGCCGCCGACACCGGGAGACGACACGGCCGTAACCGATGAAGACACCGCTCTCGTCATTGCCGCCATTGACCTGCTTGCCAACGACACAGACGCCGACGGCGACACCGTCACAATCCAGTCAGTTGATACTGTCAGCGCCAACAACGGCACAATTGTAGACAACCTGGATGGCACATACACCTACACACCAGCCCAAAACTTCTTTGGCAGTGACACCTTTACCTACACCGCCACCGACGGGCGCGGCGACAGTGCAGTGGCTGCAGTCACCATCACGGTGAACCCGATAGACGACGCCCCCATTGCCACAGCCGATTTCTTCAGCACCATGCAGCACACACCCATCACCATTACGCTGGCCAGCCTGCTCAGCAATGACATTGATGTGGATGGCGATACGCTCACCATTACCCACATTGATACCTACAGCGCAGAAGGGCTGGAACAGCTTGCCGAAGGGGGTAACCCGCCACCAATTGTGGATAACGGCGATGGCACGATTACGTTCACACCGGCAACGGCTATCTTCTTCGGGCCAGATACCTTCAATTACACCATTAGCGATGGTGTTGGGCCAGATGTTTCTGGTGTGGTCACCATTGATGTCATTGCCAATGATGTCATTACGATTCGGTCGGCTGAGTTTAGAGGCGGTGAATGGCGCATTCGCGGCTCTGGTTCTGTCGAAGGGAATTTAATTACTGTTTATCTGGGTACTGGCACGGATGGCCCGATTATTGGGGTTGTTCTGGTCGATATCTTTAGAGATTGGCGCATTACGATTAAAGATTCACCCGTAGTGCCAAATGGGGAAACAACGATTACGGCCGTTTCCAGCGGCGGCGGCACAGTTGAAGGCTTCCCAATTCGTATCCGTTAACCAAAGAAAGCGAAGCCATTGAGAGTATCGTTTTCATTGCGTGAGATTGCTTTTTTAGAGGGGGCAATGAATCACATGAACAAGCGAACGTATTTAACAACACTGCTATCCATACTCATACTGGGAATCCTGTTTGTGACCCCGGCAGGCGCACAATCCAACCGGATTGGCCTGGCCGCCAAAGCAAAGTACGGCATCTCAGACGCATCCGCCTCACAACTACCCAGTTGGCAGGAACTGGTGCAGGCCGACTCCGGCAGCGATCCGCTGTCTGCGGTACAAAGCGTTCCCGCCAGCTACGTAGCTTGCGAACGAACCATTACCGCCGACGTGGTCGCCATCGATCAATCATTCTTCTACAACCGGCTCGGTGCAGCCAACCCATCCGGGTTAATCTACGCCCTGCGACAAGACGTTGTAGACAGAAATACCGGCTTGTCAGAAGCAGAAGGCGGTGTTTTGCAGCCCGGCCAGGTCATGCTTCGTTCCGATAAACGGCCGCGCCCCCTGACTTTGCGCATGAACATCGGCGACTGTCTGATAGTCAACTTTGAAAACCTGCTAGACCCCATCCAGATTAGCTCTGACCAACCGGCTACCCGATCCGTATCTGTTTATGTCAACGGGTTGCAGCCGGTAGACAGCATCAGCAACATTGGTAACAACGTAGGCCAAAATGCCAGCAGTCTGGTAGCTCCGGGTGAATCCACGCAATATGCATTTTACGGTTCCCATGAAAATACCCATCTAATGTACAGCCTGGGGGCAACAACAGGCACCGAAGGCAATGCCGGTACATTGGGCTTTGGCCTGTTTGGTGCTGTCAATGTGGAACCACGCGGCGCAGAATGGTATCGCAGCCAGGTAACAGAAAGTGAGATGTCGATGGCAACGGTTGGACAAACCCCGGCCGGTCAGCCCATTCTTGACTATGATGCCGTTTACCCCGCAGGTCATCGCTTTGCGGGTAAGCCCATTTTCAAAATGCTCAACGACAACAACGAAATCATTCACTCAGATTTGTCTGCCATCATCACTGGCCCAAATCGGGGTGACTTTCCGTTAGGAACGTACACAGATAACGCGCTCTACCCAGACCGGGAAAAGCCGTTCCGTGAATTTACCATTATCTTCCACGATGAGATTTTTGCCGTACAAGCTTTTGATACGTTTGATGACCCGCTTTTTGAGGCGACGCTGCAAGGTGTTCGTGATGGCTTTGCCATTAATTATGGTACAGGCGGCATTGGGGCAGAAATTATTGCCAACCGGTTGGGCGTTGGCCCCATGTGGAACTGCACAGAATGTAAATATGAGGAATTTTTCCTTAGCTCCTGGACAGTGTCAGACCCGGCCATGATTGTGGATGTGCCCGCAAATGCCGACCTGGATGGTGATGGCATGCCAGACCCCGGTGCAAAGGCGACGATGGCCTATTACCCGGATGATCCTTCCAATGTGTATTGGAGTTATTTGAATGACAATACCAAAATTCGCAATCTGTCAGTGGGGAAGGAAACGCATATTTTCCATTTGCATGCTCACCAGTGGCTGAGAACGCCGGATGACCCGAATTCGACGTATCTGGACAGTCAGTCGATTGGGCCGGGCAGTGCTTATACGTATGAGATTCCTTATGGCGGCAGCGGTAACCGCAACAAGACGGTTGGTGATTCGATTTTCCACTGCCACTTTTACCCTCATTTTGCGCAGGGTATGTGGAGCTTGTGGCGGGTGTTGGATACGTTTGAACCGGGGACGAAGCTGGATGTAAACGGCCGTCCCCTGCCAGGCTCCCGTGCATTACCAGACGGCGAAATCGCCGCCGGGACACCCATCCCGGCCCTTGTTCCCATTCCTGGGCTGCCAATGGCTCCCATGCCCGGTGATGTCACCGTCCAACCCACAGACGTCGATCAAGACGGAACGGCCGATTCCAGCCAAGTCCAATTTAACATACCCGACGCCGACAACGACGGCATCCTCGACCAAAACCCCGGCTACCCCTTCTTCATTGCTGGCTACGCCGGTCATCGTCCCCCCACGCCGCCCCTTGACCTGGAAACAGACGGCGGTTTGCCGCGCCACGTCATCACCAATGGTGACGCCGATCACGTGGAAACACCTCTGGACTTCTCCAAAGAAGTGACAAGCATTGAAGTCAATTACCTGCCAGAAACCGGCACATCTGCCGAACAGGCAGCTATGGCATTCCATGCCACCCTCAACCACGACACCTACACCACAGACGGTGTACCTGCATCATTTGAAACCAATGGCCTGCCTCCAGCCCCCGGCGCACCTTATGCCGAACCGTGCCGGGGTGATGATGGCAGCCCCATTAACCACGACAACATTCGTGTTTACCGGGCAGCCCTCTTCCAGATGGATGTGGTCATTAACAAAGTTGGCTGGCATGTGCCTCAGCAGCGCATCCTGACCTTGTGGGAAGATGTACAGCCCACGCTGGACAAATTGAGACCGCCACAACCTTTGGTCATGCGTCTCAACGTCAATGACTGCGCCACGCTGTACCATACCAACCTCGTTCCCAGTTCATATGAGCTGGACGATTTCCAGGTGAGAACGCCAACCGATGTGATGGGGCAGCATATTCACCTGGTGAAATTTGATGTGACGTCATCGGATGGTTCAGCCAACGGGTTTAACTACGAAGATGGCACATTCAGCCCGCAAGAAGTGCGCGAACGGATTGATGCCGTACGTGTACACAACGGCTGTATTGGTGATGCCGTCAGCGGCGGCGATCCATTAGATGGTACAGAGACCTGTCCGCTTGCCGAAGCCCATCCATTCTTTGGGGCAGGGCCAAATGGCGACTGGCTTGGGGCCAGAACAACCATTCAACGCTGGTTTGCTGACCCACTGCTAAACAGCGCATGGGATAAAGGGTTAGGAACCATCTTCACCCATGACCACTTTGCGCCATCGACACACCAGCAAATTGGCTTGTACGCCACCGTGCTGGTTGAACCAGAAAATTCAGTCTGGAGCGATCCGGAAACAGGTGTCATCTACGGTTCTCGTGTGACAGATGGCGGCCCCACGAGCTGGCAGGCCAACATTGTCACCCAGGATGTTGATAACAGCTTCCGCGAGTTTTATCTGGAATCGTCTGACTTTGTGATGGCTTACCAGGAAGGACGCGGGGTAGATGCCAATGGTAATCCAATCCCTGACTTTTTGGGGGCAATTAACCCGTCATTCCGGCAGGTTCCTAACACGCTCAATGGCGATATTTACTACTTCCCGCCATTCTGTGCAAACGGTATGCCCCGCCCCTGTGCAGAAGCCATTGCGGCTGAAGACCCGGGTACGTACACGGTGAACTATCGGAATGAACCGATTGGGATGCGTATTTACGACGAAAATGCAGGTGCACACAGTCATGGCACGGCCGGAGATTTGGCGTTTGCTTTCTCCTCAAATGTGTCGCGGGTGATTCCTGAAATGAATGTACAGCCGACAGAGTACCCGCCGCTTACTTCTGATGTGCAGGGTGGTGACCCCTATACGCCTATTTTGCGGGTGTATGAAGGGGATAACGTCCGGCTGCGTATTCAGGCAGGCGGGCAGGAAGAGGAACACAATGCGTCGGTGCATGGTATCCGCTGGCTGTGGGAACCGTATGTTGAAAATTCGGGTTGGAAAAACTCAGTGTTCATTGGGATTTCTGAATATGCCAACCTGCATTTTAATGTGCCGGTGCTGCCGCGAGAGGCTGTTGTGGACTATTTGTACACGATGGGCGCACAGGTGGACGATTATTGGAATGGGGCATGGGGTTTGATGCGGTCTTACAGCCAACTGCGTACTGATTTGCTGCCGCTGCCGAATAATCCGATTTCGCCAACTGGGATTGACATTGCCAATGCGCGTGATTTCCGGCGGTATTGCCCGAATGATGCGCCGCTGCGGGTGTTTGATATTTCGGCCGTTTCTGCCAAGGATGTACTGCCGGGTGGAACGCTGGTTTACAATGACCGGGCGGTGAATGGTGGGCCGTTGAATGACCCCAATGCCTTGATGTATGTCTTTACGGCCGATCTTGATCCGGCAACGGGTTTGCTGAAGGCAGGCGTGCCGGTTGAGCCGCTTATCTTGCGGGCAAATGCCGGTGACTGTATTCGGGTGACGCTGCGCAATTTGCTGCCGCCTCAAATTATTGATGCGGATGGATTTAATGCGCTGCCGCCGATTATTCAGAAGGACATTATTGAAAGTGGCGGATATACCACGTTTAATGCGAATGATATTAATCCTTCCAGTTATGTTGGTTTGCATCCGCAGCTTTTGGACTATGACATTGGCAGCAGCGATGGGGCCAACATCGGGATTAATCCGGTGCAGACTGTGCCGCCGGGTAGTATGCGCCGGTATACCTGGTATGCCGGGGCGATTACGTCGGAATGGCTGCCGGATGGTTCTTCGGTGGTGTTGAGTGCCACGCCAATTGAGTTTGGGGCGATTAATTTGATGCCTGCGGACAAGATTGAGCATTCCAGCAAGGGGCTTGTTGGCGCGATGGTGATTGAGCCGATGGGTGCGTCCTGGGTTGAGGATGCTGGTACGCGGGCTTCGGCGACGGTGTTTAAGCCGGATGGCTCTTCGTTCCGTGAGTTTGTGGTTGTGCTGCAAAATGATTTGAATTTGCAGGGCGGTGATGGTACGCCGGTGCCGAATATTGCGGGTGAAGGGGCTGGTTTCCCTGAAGATCCGCAGGATACAGGCCAGAAGGCGATTAATTACCGGACTGAGCCGCTTTGGTTCCGGTTGGGTGTTACGGCCGATACTTCTTTTGAGTCTATGGGCGACCTTGTTGTAGATAGTGTGTATTCGAATGCGCTGGTGGGTGGTGAAGACCCGCAAACGCCGGTGTTTACGGCCGTTGCCGGACAACCTGTCCGCTTCCATGTGGTTGAACCCGGCGGCCATGCCCGCATCCACGTCTTTACGGTACAGGGTCATAACTGGCAGCGTTCACCTTACATCAATGGCTCAACTGAAATTGGCGATAACCCGCTGTCTACGGTAACTGGGGCGCAGGAAGGTGTGAACCCGGCCGGTCACTGGACGTTTGCCATTGACAGCGCGGGCGGGCCGTTTGAAGTGCCGGGAGATTATCTCTATGGTGACATGGCTTCCTTTGGGAATTTCCAGGGGCTGTGGGGTATTTTCCGGGTGCTGCCGAAACCGGCAAATCAGCCGCCTGTGGCAGGTGATGATGTGGTAGACGGTGTGATGGATACGGCCGTTACCTTCAACATCCTCACCAACGACACAGACCCGGAAAACAATCTGGATGCCGCCTCCATTACCGTGGGGACTGCGCCACTCAACGGCACAGTCGTCAATAACCTGGACGGTACAATGACCTACAACCCCACTGCTGGCTTTGTGGGAACAGACACCTTTACTTACACTGTACAAGACATCGAAGGTGCAGTTTCCAATGAAGCGACGGTCACAATTAACGTAGCAGAACCCCCACCAACGGGTGGTGATGTCCTTACCATTAACAGTGCCCAGTTCAGAGGAGCGACCCAACTATGGGTAATCCGAGGAACCAGCACCGTACCCGGCCCAGGTAATACCGTTACGGTATACGTAGGCAACGCCCTCAACGGCACAGTCATCGGCACGGCTGCGGTTGATACACTGGGACGTTGGCGGCTTCGCATTCCTGGCTCTTCGGTTGCTCCCGATGGCACAATGACCATCAGCGCGCAGTCCAGCCAGGGCGGTGTGATTACCGGTTATCCTATTATTGTTCGTTAACCCCCCCCTCTTGAGTGCCGCCCTTCTTAACCAATTTTGTGTTAGGAAGGGCGGTGTTTTTTTGGAGCTGTTCTGTAAGCCACAACAAGAAATTCGAAATAAAGATCGTCATCTCTGTGTGGTTTATTCAGGGGAAACGGGAGAACCATTGCCTTACCCGTTCAATTTACTTTCCCGTTTTGTAATCATTCAGGTCTGGGTTTGTTTCAGGCAGAGAGCAGGACAACGAATTTTTTCTTGATTCTTTGCGCCCTTTGCGGGTTTTGCGGTTGATGTTTGGTATGACCTGTATAGTTGCCCCGTTTTCACCTAAATTGGAGATAGAAAAAGATGTATCGTCACGTATTGAGATATTGGATTGTTCTATTGGCTTTTTTTGCGCTGGTGTTGGTAACTGGCTGCCAGCAAGAGAAGCCAACAGTTGTAGAAACGGCCGAAACCCACACCCATGAGGATGACGGCCATGACCACACCCATGATGGCGAAGAAGAAACAAATCCTTTTGCCGATCTGGTACAACCGGCGGCCATTGCTGCTCAGGATGCATATACCCAAGATGGCGTTTCGGTTGCCTACACCGTTTCGCCATACTCCATTGCCCCCAATGGGCCAGGAGATTTGTTGGCGGGCAATTACGCTGACATTACTTTTGCCATTACCGATGACAGTACGGGTGAACCGCTGACCGGGTTGAGGCCAATGGCCTGGCTGGCTCAAAAAGGTGAGGATACATCAGGAAATGTAGGGTGTGAGGATAAGGTGCACGCTTATTTGCAAGGGTTTTTAACAGCGCGCCCGGATATTGATTTGAACGGTTATTACGTGCTGGTGATGAATAATGACGCGACGATTGCTGTGTTGGATCCGTTGGTGAATGTGGCCGGGATGACGCAGCTTTATGACATGATTATCTTGAATCGTCCCGGAGAGGATTGGTTTTTGGATGAGGCAAACGGCCGTTTATTTGTGTCTATGCCCAAGGCAAACCAGGTGGCGGTGGTAGATACGACACAGTTTATTACCAATGACAATCTGGATGCAGGCAGCAGCCCGACGCAGTTGGCCGTTACGCCGGATGGCCGCTTTTTGCTGGTGGGCAATGACAGCCGGGCGGTGGGAGAAAGCGGACTGACGGTCATTTCGCTGGACACGCTGGAAACGGCCGCTTTTGTGCCGACCGGGGTGGGGCGGCATGAGATTGTGGTGTCGCCGGATGGGGCGTTTGTGTTTGTCACAAATGATGAGGCGCAAACGGTGTCTATTGTGAATACGGCCGTTTGGCAAAAGCAGGCCGACATTCCCTTAAACGCGCAGCCAGTGGCAGCAGCTTTTTCGGCGCAAAGTGAGCAGTTGTATCTGGCTTTGGCATCTGGTGAGGTGATGGCTGTTGATATAGCGGCAGAAACCGCGCAGCTTGTGGTGCAAGGGGCGGCGGGTATGCTTGATTTGGCGTTGACACCGGATGGCCGGTATGGCTTGGTTACTTTGCGTGATGAAGGGAAGGTGGTGATTTTTGATACGGCCGTAAATCAGGTGTTGTATCAAATTGATGTACCAACCGGGCCGGGAGAGATGACATTTAGTGATACGGCCGTTTACATTCGCAGCCACTACGCCGCCGCCGTCACCATCATTCCTCTGGATGACATTCGCAAAGGCGGTGAACTGTCTGTTTCTACTTTGCCGGTTGGGTTGGGTGCGCCTGCGGAAGTACCGGATACGGCCGTGGCTTCTGCCATGAGCCGCACCCCAGATGGACAGGCAATGCTCTTTGTGAACCCTTATGAAAAGGTGACCTATTATTATGTAGAAGGGTCAGAAGGAACATTGGGCAGTTTTCAGGCACACGGCCGTATCCCCAGAGCCGTTACCGTTGTTAACCGCAGCCTGCTGGAAAAAGAACCCGGCCAATACACAGCCCGTTTCCGCATTCCGGCGGCAGGCGACTTTGAAGCCGCATTCTTCCTGGGCAGCCCGCAAGTTATTCACTGCTTTGCCTTCACTGCTCAGGAAAACCCCGCCTTTGCCAATGCAGATGCCACACAGCCTCAGATTCAGCTCCTGAATGAAAGTAGAACTTTTACGGCTGGTGAGCCGTTTGCATTGAAAATTGAGGTGACAGACCCGCAAAGTGGCGAACCCATTGATGGCTTGATTGATATGTATGCCAATGTAACACATTCTTCAGGGTGGAATCAGCGAATTGAGGTACGGCCGTTAGCCGATGGACAGTATGAAATTCCCATCACCGTTCCTCAAAGCGGGGCGTACTTTGTGTACTTTGCCATCCCCTCCAAGGGACTCAATTATGACCAACTGCCCAATTATGTATTAAATGCGACAACCAGCGATGGATAACAGAGGGAGATAAAGTGAACACACTGCGTCATGGCCACAAGATTGTGTCCATCACACAGCGAGAAGTTGAATGCAGCGATGGTCTCGTTCAAGGAGAAGGCCATCAAAAACCCGTGCGTGAATTGTTAACGACGCAGTGTGTTCACCAAATCCATTTAGGCATTTGCCTGACGTACGCGCCCTTTTACAGCGCCTGCGGACAAGATGCGGTAATTGGTTAAAAAGAGAACCAGCAAGCCGCTGCCCCAGTACAGGGCGTTCATGGATGCTGATGCGCTGTCTGTGCCTGCCATGATGCCGTGCACAGTGGCCAGTGTATAGGCCCCAAAGGTCAAATAATGGAGGGCGCGCCACCGTTTTTGGCCGATTTGCTTACGCCAGTAAAAACTCAGCGTGGTCAAAATGGTGATGTAGTAGCCAATGATTCCCAGACCAACCCATCCTGGACGGTATGGGCCAATGAAGGGAATGACCAGGTCAGCCAGCCGGTAGTTGTAGTAGCTGTCAAAGAGAAGCGACACCACGTGCAAGCCGGTAATGCCAACGGCCGCCCACGATAAAAAGTTGTGCATGGCCATGGACAGTACAGCCGGAACGGTTTCTTTGATGATTTTGGTGCTTAGCAGCAGTCCCCAAATGGTTGATGCGCTAAGCAGGATGTAGGCAACCGTGCCTGCTGACCGGGTGAAGTACCAGGGTGTTTTGTCGGTGATGCCCAGGAATACGGCCGTTTGCCCGGCCAGCCCCAGGTTTTTCAACAAAAACATCCCCGCTCCCAGGAACAACGCCCCCAAAATGGTTCCCATTACCAGACTGAACAAAAAGGCGCTGGCTCCTTTTACAAAATTTTCTGTGGGTGAAGAATTCGTCATTGTTCTGTTCCTTTACTTCAAAAAATCAATTCCAATACGCTGTTTATTAATCTTCAATCATTCTTAATTTAATTATTCTGGGCGGTTGCTTGTAAACCGGCAGCCAGGGCCTGTTTTTCTGCATTTGTCAGGCGGGCATTTGGATGGGTTGGTAAGTAAATGATGGGTGGCATTTCACCTTCCAAAATGGTTTCTGCCATTTCGTGAGCGCGTTCACCTTTACGGCCGCTTCCCCATTCCGAAAAGTTTAACACTTCACGACCCTCATCTACATCTCGTTGGGTAAGCCAGGAGAATGGCGCAATGTTTGTGTACCAGAGCCATTTTGTTTCGTTGCTGTGGCAGTCGAAGCAAGCTCGTTCTGCCAGGTCTCGTGTTTGTGGCGAATCCCAATTTGGCTCCTGAATGACGGGCGGGTTGGTGTGGTTACGGCCGTAAGGCACAAGCTGAATGAGCAAAAAACCACCAACAACGGCAAAGAAACCATATTTGAGAATCCATGATGCTGCTTTTTTCATTGTTTTCATCCTTTTGTTGTTTATGAATTGTGAACAAAACGAATTCCACCATTCCATTTTATGCAGGCAGGTCTGTTTGTGAATGCGACATCTGACCCAATTGACCAGTTAATTGAGCCATATCGTGTGTCAGAAAAACCGTTTCATTCTCTGTTATCAAGACCCCGTTTAGATGGGGGTGCTCGTTTAGTATGGTGTACCCTGTTTCGCTGCCGAGTAAAAGAATGGCGGTTGCCCAGGCTTCGGCGGCGGCGGCTTTGGAAGCCAGAACGGTGGTGGTAAGTAAATCTGTTTGTGCGGGCTGGCCTGTGCGCGGGTCAATGAGATGGTGGGCGAGACGGCCGTTTACCTGCCAGCGCCGGTAATCAATGCCAGAGGTAGCCAGCGTGGCATTTGCCAGCCACATCGTGGCAATTGTTTCTTCATGCGGGTTTTCTGCCGACCAGGGTAAAGAGATGGCAACCGGCCAACCAGGGAATCCATTTGGCGCACTGCCTGCCGTCAAATCACCACCGGCATCGACCAGGCACGGCCCCCATTTGGAAAGACGTGCTGCGGCTTGTTCGGCAGTAATGCCTTTGGCAATGCCGCCCAGGTCGATGCGGGTCTCTTCTGGCAGCCAGACGGCCTGCCGGTCGGCATCCATTTTGATGCGGGCCCAGTTTGTTTTTGGTTTGGGAAACCACTGAATGGTGCTAAAACGGCCGTCTTCATGCAGAACGGGTAACTCTTCAAAGGAGTGGGTATATCCGGCGGCTTCCAGCGCATTTAACAGCGTGGGGTCAAATAACCCGCCTGTGGCATCAGCCCAAATTAACGCTTCTTGCAGCATGTGCCACATAAGCGGGCTAACGGTTGTCCACTGCCCGGAACGGCCGTTTAAGTAAGACAATTCACTATCTGGCAAGAAGCGGCTCAAGGCCTGTTCATTTTCATTGAATAAATTTTTAACGTCGGCAAAGGCTTCCTCGGCGGCTGCTTCATCGGCATCCAGCCATACATTAATTTGGCTGCCCATTGCACGGAATGTTGTGGACGGTGTTGAGAGCGTGTTCATAATAATCCGATACTTTTGATGACTGCTATCTGTAATCCGTTATCCGTATTCCGTTTTCCGTTTTCTGTGTACGATGCCTCCGATAATTTCGTTGGAAAAGGTATACGGGCTTTGGGTTACGTGTACTGGCTTTTTGGGGGCAGGAGATTGGCTTTTGACCAACCTCCTGCCTGATAACATTACTTGGATGAACGAGTTCTGGTAATTGGGGCAACACCCCGTGCGCCGGGAGGCGCAGTTTGTATTTGCGGCGTAATGGCCTGTGGAATCGGCGGCAGTCCCAGTGATGCGTCAGAAAGTTGGGTGGCTGTACGGCCGTTTACATTCGTTACGCCTTGCCCTGTGGTAGGCAGCGACACCGGAACCGTAATCACGATAGGGTCTTGTGCGGCTGTGGCTGCTGGTGCTTGCGCCTGCAAGGCCAACAACCGCGTGCCCAGAAACGTGGCGGCCAGACTGCCCAGGGCGATAGCTGTTTTTAACGATCCCATCTGCTGGCTGGAGCGGCTGCGCTGTTTAGTCGTCATCGTGTTCCCATCCTTCATGTTCACCAACTCGACTGAACCCACCGGTAAAACGGGCGTTCAGGTTTTGTGATTGCGTTTGGGTATTGATTTGGTCTTGCATTTGCAAAATTGTCTGGTTGGCGGCATCAATTTGCTGCTGGTAGGCTGCTTCTCTGGCCTGCATCACTTGTAATGTGGCTTCAAGCTGCTGGGTGTAAGCGGCCTGTCCTTCCGGGCTGCTCAAGTCAACGGCCGTACCGTCGGGCATCACAACCGGGTTTACAACAATTTCCGGTGTGATAGCGGCTTCATTGCCGTTGGCCTTTATCCTGCCAAAACCAAATACCAAAGCAATAATTAAAACCAATCCGGTTAATGTGCCTGCGGTTAAAATTCTTTTCATACGATCCATGATAATTGACCTCCAATACATAAATGTTTAATTGCGTTTGACAATGCAGACTTTACCGGATTTACGGCCGTTTGTGGTTAACCTTGTCCTAAATAATGTTAAATCCACCTTAAATCTACATGCACTTCTTGAAGATCACCGGCGACTATGCCAAACTAATCACCAACAAGGCAGGAAAAACCGATGACAACCATTTTGATTATTGACGACGAAAAATTAATTACCGCCCCCCTCTCACGTTCCTTGCGCAGCCTGGGGTATGATGTGCTGGTCGCACACGACGGCCGTACCGGACTCACCCTGGCATTAGAACACCAGCCCGACCTTGTGCTGCTGGACGTGATGATGCCAGAGATGGACGGCTGGGAAGTATGCCGCCATCTCCGCGCCAAAAGCCCCGTCCCCATATTAATGTTGACCGCATTGGGTGAAGAAGTAGACCGTATTCTTGGGCTGGAACTGGGCGCAGACGATTATCTGACCAAGCCCTTCAGTACCCGGGAATTAAAAGCACGCATACGCGCCTTACTGCGCCGCGTTGAAATAGACCGCTCACATATAAAGGAAACACCCCAGGAGCTGCGAGCTGGCACGCTCACCGTAAACCTGGAAAGCAGGCAGGTCTACAAAGACGGGCAGCTTCTTAATTTGCGTTACAAAGAGTTTGAACTGCTCAGCCTTTTAATGAGCCAACCAGGGCAGGTTGTTACCCGCGCAGAACTGTTCGATAAGGTATGGGGCACAGATTGGCTGGGTGATACACGCACGTTGGACGTGCATGTGCGCTGGCTTCGGGAAAAAATTGAGGATGACCCCAGCCAGCCAAAGTACATTCAAACAGTACGCGGCGTTGGTTACCGGTTTGTACCAGAGTGAGCGGCGTCGCTTCCGTAACCCAAATCTGAAGCACGGATTACGGACAACGGACGACGGACAACGAGTCCCCCGGAGGTGATTTGTGAAGCATTGGCGGCTTCGGACACAATTTATGGCAGCATATGCCGGGCTAATTGTTGTAGGTTTTGCGGTGTTGGCGGTGTTGGCCGGGCGGCAAATTTCTCAAGGTGTGGTGGAAGATTTTGAGGCCAATCTGGTGGATCAGGCTTCGGTTGTGGCGCGGGGGATGAAGGAGGCGATTGAGAAGTTTGCGGAAGGGCAGGTCTCGCAAACGGCCGTTTCTACACTCCTTGCCGACTACGCCGCCAGCACCCAGTCTGCCATTACACTCATTGCCCCAAATGGGCAGGTTTGGGCTGTCAGCGGCGGCCCCATCCCCATTGATAACCAATTGGCGTACCCTGAAATTGCCACTGCTGCGGCTGGCACAATTTCCTATGATGTGCGGGCGAATGAGCGGGGCGAAACGGCCGTTTTCGCCGCCGCCCCCATTACAGAAGATGGCAAACTGCTCAGCATCGTTCAGCTTTCTGCGCCGCTGGCCGAAGCCCAGGCATTGGTACGGCAGCGATGGCTTTCCCTGGCGGGCGGCGTGCTTTTGTTAACCATTTTAGCTGTGTTTGCCAGTTGGCAGCTTAGCAATTCCCTGACACGGCCGTTGACTCAACTCCGCGCCACAGCCCTCAAAATGGCAGAAGGCGACCTTTCCCAACGGCTGCCAGAGACACGCAAAGACGAGATAGGCGAACTGGCAGCAGCCTTTAACCACATGGCCGCCCAGGTAGAAGCCATGCTTGCCGAGCAGCGCGCCTTTGCCAGCAACGCCTCTCACGAACTGCGCACCCCGCTTACCACCATTCGCCTGCGCAGTGAAGCCCTGCGTGACGGCACAGTAGACGAAGAAACAGCCCGCCAATACATCATTGAAATTGATGAAGAAGTGCGCCGCATGGGGAATTTGGTGCAAGATTTAATCCTCCTGTCTCGATTAGATGCCAACCGGGTTGAACCAGGCCGCGAACAGGCCGACATCCGCCATATTGTGCGCAGTGTCGTCCGTGCCCTTCAGCCCAAAGCAGATGAAAAAAAGCTGCACCTTCAGGTAGAGCTTCCTCAGGATTTGCCGGTAATCACGGCAAATCTGAGCCATTTGCAAATTGTTGTGCGCAATTTGGTTGAAAATGCCATCAAATACACACCGGCAGGTGGGCAGGTAACCATTCGCTGCCAGCGTGAAGGCGACAGCCTGCGTTTGACTGTGCAAGATACGGGTATGGGGATTGCGCCGGAGCATTTACCCCATTTGTTTGAACGTTTTTACCGGGCAGATAAGGCACGTACGCGCCGGGTTGAAGGGACTGGGCTGGGGTTGTCTTTGGTTAAGACGATTGTGACGCTGTATAACGGCCGTATCTCCGTTGACAGCCCAGGCCTTGGACAGGGCACAACCGTGCAGGTATGGTGGCCGTTATAGAGCAGCAACTTTGCAGGTGTGTCAGTGGCAAGTAAGATGACCTGCCACCTGCCACCTGCCACTTGCTTAAACCCTTAATTATCAATCTTGACTGACACAGGAGGCACAAAAATGAACCGCCCCGCAATTGACCAGCAAATTACCTTTTTGGCTGCTCGCAATTTGGCAGAAACGGCCGAATTTTACGAAAACATCCTCGGTCTGCGCCTGGTACTAGACCAGGGCGGCTGCCGCATTTATGAAACTGCCCCCAACGCCTACATTGGCTTTTGCCACCAACTTAGCACCCAGCAGCAGCCCCACGCCGGTTACGATGGCATCATGCTTACGCTGGTGACAACGGCCGTAGACGATTGGCACACCTACCTCGCTGCCAAAAACGTTCCCATTGAAAAACCGCCCACACACAACCCCACCTACAACATCTACCAAATGTTCATTCGTGATCCCAACGACTACATCATTGAAATCCAGTCATTTTTAGATTCCTCATGGCCGCCATTGTGAAAAATAACACAATTGTCACCTCATTGATGTGCCAATTGTAACGGCCGTTTTCCAAACAGTGGTCAAATACACAAACACGTATAAGATAAGCGCATGGTAGATGAACCTGACAGGCACACATCACCATTCGACTGGGCAATTTATGCCGACGCAACGTTTGCCGGTCTCTCTGTTCTCATTCCCATCCCACTGGTAGATTTATATTTTGAATGGCTTTTCAAACGGCGCATGCCCAAAGCCATTGCCAAACGGCGCGGTGTGGTTCTGGATTGGCGCGTGACGCGTGAGCTAAATCGCGGCCGGTATGGCTGCTGGCCCGGCTGTTTTATGTGGCCGATCACACTGGTTTTGGAATTTCTGAAGCGCCTTTACCGGACTATTTTTTATGTGCTAACCATCAAGTCCGCCACAGACCAGTTAAGCTACTATTGGCATCGTGCTTTTTTAATTGACTACATGCTTCGGCGTGGTGACCTGACGGTCAGTTGGGAGCGGGTCATGGCCGCTTCGGCGGCAATGGATGCGCTTTTACGCACGGTCAATACCAGCCCGCTGCTGCAATTGGCGCAGCAGGTTGTAGACAGCGGCGCGCATTTTTTCCGCACCATTTGGCGCTGGGTACGCCGCCGCCAGGAGGATGAAATGGTTGCGGGCACAAAGGCACAAATGGCAAATGCCTGGCGTGACTTTGATGGCTATTTTGCAGAATTGGCCGCCCGGTATGATGTGGTGTATGAAAGCCATTTAGCTCAATTAACGAAAAAAGAAGAG
>CAZRIB010000012.1:0-17192 GCA_964600035.1 uncultured Ardenticatenaceae bacterium
AATCTCTAATCTCCAATCTCAGTTTTGTAGGTTATTTCATTCTCGTTCCTAATTCAAAAAGAGGCGGCTTGATGCAAAAAGGGCATCAAAGCCACCTCAAAAAATCACATCATTCAATAAGATGATGGTATATTGGCTGGTGTTTACCTGTTAGTTTGTTCGCAGTCGCCGGGCAGTTACAAACACACCAATTAAAACCACTGCTGCCACAAAAAGCCCCCATGTTTCCAGACCTGTTTGAGGCAGTTCATCGGGTTGGGCGGCTGTTGTTTCGGCTGTCTGGTTATTTGTTTCGGTTACTGTTTCGGCAGGAATTGGGGTTGCGGTTGCTTCTTCATTCCCTTGTTCAAACACAGATGTGCCAGAGACGTTGGGTGTGGCTTCCCCTTCTGGCGACACGGCCGTTTCCTCTTCATTTGCCTGGGCAACAACAGGCGTATTTGTAGGCACAGGTGTAAAAGTGGGTACAGGTGTATTCGTAGGAGGCGGCACAGGCGTGTTAGTTGGCCTGGCTTCCTCTGTTTGCATCGCTGCCACAGTTTGCGTCACCGGCACATTCGTCGCCATTGTAATGGCGTTTTCCGTTTCCCGAATGGCAACCGCTTCTGCATTGGTATCACTGCCGCCACGACTAAACAACACAATAGCTGTGCATGCTGCGGCCAAAATAAACACCGTCAATAATGCACCAGCCGCAATCAAGAAGGGTCTGTTTCTTCCTGAGCCTTCTTCTTCTTCAAATAAATAATCATTTTCCATGATGTCTGCCTCCCTAAGCTAAAAAGCCTCGCCCAACGTTATGACGAGCATGGCTATATGATAGCGTCTAAATTTGCAAGTGGCACAAAAACGCGCTGCCCATTTGCCAACACAACGTCAGCGCCCGGTGCTTTTACACCGACGGATGTTCCTTTGCTAAGCTGAAAAATTTGTACAACTTCACCGACCTGTCCCAGGTATGGCGCTCTGGTTAAACGCACGGGTTGACCGACGGCCAACGGTTTGCGTATATCGGCAAAATTGGCTTTTGGTGGTTCCGTAGAAGGGATGATAATTTCTGGCCGTTGACCAAAATGGTCTTGTGGATGGGCAAATACGGTTGTTTCTTCTTCATTTTTTGTCAAAAGCAGTTGGTATATGCGATCGTTCATGGGCAGCCTGCCCCATCCTTCTGTGAGGAGAATGGGCATACTGCTGTTTACGGCCGTTTCCCTAAGATGGCCTGGCATACTGGCCGCAATGATAGCGCGCACACCGGCATCTTCTGCCCGGCGAATAGAGTGTTCCTCGTCTATCATGCCCACTGCAATGATACGGCCGCTAACATCAGCCCCTAACTGTGAAGGTAAAAAGGCTTCGTCTGGTGAATTTGCCAGCACCAGCAAACGGCCAACACTCGTTTTACCAGACCCCCATCTTCCCTGAATCACAGCGCCGTTAATCTCCAACTCCACACCGCGATTAGGCACATGACCGGCGACCCGCCCGCGAACCATCGCCCGCATTTCCAACCAATCTGACTGTTCTTGCAAAATTAAACGGCCGTTTTGCACATCAAACACGACACCATTAACAGGCGACGTAATTTCTTCTGTGCGCAGCAGACGGCGGTAGCGAATGACAGGCGAACCCATTTCTATGCGCTGACCGGGTGTCACCAACAGCGACTCTGCCACAGCCTCCGGCTCCATTTTCAGCCATTCACCTAATGGCAAAATGCGAAAACGTGTTGTGCGCGGTGTGCGGGCAACCACCTGCACAGGGGAAACTTCCTGCCCAATGCGCACATTCACTTCGCCAACGGTTGGCAGCAGCCGCTGCCGCCGAATTTTGATGCTTGGTTCTACAATGGTTGTTGGTGTGAAATGTTTCATTGTTAGCCACCCATGTCCCACAGCCATTGACGAATAATCTCTTGCCGCTTTTCTGGATTGGCGGGGTAGCGTAACGGCCGTCCCCGGGCATCCACTACAAGGCCCACCGCACCGCCGCTCAGCGTCAACTTTTTGCTTTTACCTGGACCATACCCCACATCAAACCGCTTTTCCGGCTTGATGGTAACCGTCGCCTTGTGTCCGGGAGCCAACGGCAAAATTTCCAGTGAGCCATAGCTTACTTCAATTTCCAAACGTGCGGATGTCTCCGACTCCATAATGACCTGAACCGCTTTCTGGCCAAATGGTGCGCGGCCTGTTGGCGCAATGACCCAGCCTAAATCTGTCAGCACCCCGGCCGCCAATGCCTGCACCACAGAAAGTGGATGTTGGCGGGCAATAGCTCCTAATGCTGGCAAGGCGTTGTATTTGTCTAGCAGCACGGCGAAAATGCCGGTGGGCATGAGTGCATCCAAAATGGTTAGCAGGGCTTGTCCTGGCCGTGCTGTTTGGGTGAGCGTCGCGCCGCGGGCAATAACCAGCCGGTAGCCCCCTTCACGCTGCCCCAAACCGGATTCGGCGGCTGCTTTTTGCAAAATTGTTTTGGCAATGACTTGTTCCAACTGCACATCGGTTTGGGTGGTGGCAATGGTGTGGGGGGTGAGGGCTTTGTTGTAGATGGTGTCTATAATTTGCTGGGGTGAAATTTCGGTGGGCATGTATGAGGCAATTTTTTCTGGTGAAACGGCCGTTAATACATTTTCAACCGGCGCACCCATGCCAAGCTGGCTGTTAACATAGATCTGGCAGCTATCTGGCTGTGCTTCCACCAACGTCACCTGGTTACTGCCCAAATCAATGCCCAGCACCGCATCCTTATATAAATTGGCAAAATATTCAACCGTGTACTTAAAGGCGTGAACGGCCGTTGTAATGGGCAGTGTTGACCAATCATTCAACTCTTGAAAGCCCGGCAGCTTGGAAACTTTCAAATCTTCATAAATTTCTGCCAGCAGCCTGGCCGCATCCCCAATATCTTCATTTTCCAGCGAGGGGCGGACATTGTTTGCCACTTGCACATTGGCATAAACACCTAATTTTTTCTGAACATATTCGCGTAATTTGCGATTACCGGCGTAAATGACTTGTGGCCGTTTTACTTCGGCCAGCACATGAATGCCCAGGCTTACCGTTTCTATTAACTGCTTTAACCGGGCTTCTGCCCCGCCATCTGTGCCGCCAACCACCAGAATTACATCTGGCTGGCTTTGTAAAATGGCCGCCACCTGGTCTGCTTCTGACCGGGTGTCTGAGAGGCTGATGGCTCCAACTTCGCGCGTGTAGATGGTGCGCATGGCACGTCTGGCGCTGGCTATGCTGACATCGTCGAACAGGCCAACTAAAAAGATGGTGACTGGTTCGGCGGCGCTGACAACTGCGCCAAAGGCGTCGATGCCGGAGCCGTTTTGCCGGGTTGGCCGGATGAGCCGCCCGGATTCGCCGATGAGGGTGCGCCCGGTTGTTTGTGTAATGCGGCGAATGCCTTGCTGCACGCCTTCCATCACGTCTAGCCAGGGTGAGGTGATGGTGGTGGGGACTGTGCTGCGGCCAATGAGCCGGTATGTGCCAATGGCCTGGTCTATGAGGGAAACGGCCGTAAATGCCGTGCCGCACTCCGCAATTAAAAACGAGGCATCTTCTGGCAGTTGGGGTGGGGTGGGCGTATCCAGTGTCATGAGAGTAGTTGCAAGATTCCTGTAAAGATTGAATTGATTCTGTCGGTTAACAGCGTGATGCTGGTTCCCAGGACGTTGGCAAACAGCACACCAAATGTAATGGTCAGTATCACTTTGCCAGTGATGGCAATGGCTCGCTGCCATGCGGGTGGCTGCCATGTAGTTGGCTGGCGAATGGCGGTGAATTGAAAGGAGAGCAGTACGCTAATTGTGAAAAGGGTAATGATGATTTTTTGCAGGGCGTTATCACCGGAAACGGCCGTTACCTGCGGCCAAAACGTACCAGTTACAGCGCCAACCAGCGCCACCGCTGCCCCAACGCCAATCATCAACGCCAATGAACTGTTGCCCAGCCAGGCTGTTGCTGGCAGTCGTTTCAACACCAGCAGCAGCGCAAACAGAAGCGGAACCAGCCAGAGGATATTTTGGGGGTCAGTAGGATTGGCCTGAAATTGGGCAAAAATCGGCCCCAATACTTGCTGCATCACAATGACAGCAGCAAAAGCGGCGCTGACACCCACTAAAATATGCACTGCCAGCCGGTAGAGCGGGTTGTCTCCCAACAGATAACTAAAGATGAACAAGGTTAGGACTAGCCCAATGACTAAACCGGCAAGGCCGCTCATGAATTCTCCCATTGCATCCATTTTTATCTTGCCTTGCTGCGTTGAATGGTTCCAGATACGCCGAAAACAACTGCACCCAAAATAAGTACAAGAACACTCAGCAGGGAGGCAAAGGTTTGTGCCTGCCATTTTTGGGGCAGGTTATTTTCTAGCTCTGGATGGTAGGTTTGTTGGTAAACGGCCGTGTCTGGCAGACCTTGTAGTGCGGCATCAATCTGGCCTGTTTGCAAATAAGGCAGGGCAGCCGGGGCCAAAGCCTGGGTGACACCGGCAACCATTGGCATCTGGTAAGGAGACGCGACTTGTTCTACCCAATTAACCAGACTGTCTCTATCGCCGGTGAGTACAACCACCAGGGACACATCGGGCAAAAGCTGCTGGGCTTCTGGTGAAAGTGAACGGCCGCTTACACTCTCGCAGGGGTGTTCACCCATCAAACAGCCACCGACCGCCCGCAGCCCCACAGATTCAGCCGGAACAAAGCCAATGGGTTTGGTCTGGTCAGCCAGGCCAGTTGGCAGGGCCATCATTGTGCCAGCCGCCGATTGGCTCATGGTGAGAATGGTGGCGTTGTTTTCTAATAAATCTGTCAATACCAGCAGTGCCTGGTCGTTTAATTCGCCGCTCATGGCGGGGGTGTAATCAAATATGACAAGAACAGTCTTGTTTGTTTGGGCGGTAAGCAGGTCGTGAACGGCCGTTACGCCCGGTGTGGCCGCTGGCACAGAAAGCTGCAAAAGATTGGGGCCAAACAACCCAACCAGCACAGCCCCGATTAACAGAACACCCAGTACGAGACGCAGCCAGCCAATGGAAATGGTGTCTTGTGCCTCTTCTGTTGTGGAAACGGCCGTGCTCTCTTGCCGGGTTAACTGTTGTAGTAGTGCGGCTTGTGCCTGCTGCTCTTTAGTGACGGAGAAAGAAAGTACATTTTCGACGGCACGCGGCTTGGAAACGACCGGTTCAATGCCCACAACATCTACAAAACCGGCCAATGGGCCAACTGTTTCCGCATGCTGTTGTGGCGATTCGGATGCTGCTTCTTTTGCCGTATCTGTTGGCTTCAGGGCTTGAATCCAATCGGGTAGTTCAGCCTTGACCAACTCCTCATCAGGTGGCAAATTAGCCAGCATATTATCCCATTCGGCTGTGGTGGCCTGCTCCATGCTTCCCAGATAGTCGCCTTCACTTTCCCCACCGGCCATCCATTCAGGAATATCAGCAGGCGCGACATCTGCCACATCATCTTCGGCTGCATTTGCCCCGCCAGGAGCAACATCTTGCAGCCAGTCAGGTAATTTTGCACCGGCAAAATCTTCTGGAATGTCTTCCAGTGTGCCATCGAACCCTAAATTGCTCAGGGAAGCGCTAAGACCAGATTTGCTGCCGTGTTCATCTGGCCGTAATTGGGCAACCCATTCAGGTAAATCTTCGCTGGGTATCAGGTTGTCGGCTTCAGCTTCGCCTTCGGTGGACGTGGAAACTTCATCCAATTGGGTTAGCCAGCTTGGCAGTTCGGAGCTGAGTGGTTCTTCTAAAAATGAACCTGTGCTGAGCCAGTTGTCGTCTTCGACGGGTTGGGAATCGGTCTCTTGCGGCGGTTCTGGTTCGCCTATTAAATCTGGCAGGTCGGGTTCCAGTTCATCAAATTCAAGGTCGGGTTGGTCGGAAGGGGAAACGGCCGTTTCCGCTATTTCCTCTTCTTCCTCTAAATTTTTGTCAAAATCAACACTCAATTCACCAGTGTCCAAAGAAGCTAATTCAGAAAGCCAATCTGGCGATTGAGAAACAACCGGCGGCTCCGTGTCCATAAAAGAGTCATCCAGTTTGTCATAAGGAATTTCTTCTTTGTCACTTCTGGCTCCTCCTTCAAGAGGTGGGAGCTCACCAGTTACATCCAGCCATTCCAAAGAACTGGTCACTGCCGGAGAATTTCGTTCCAAAAGCCAGGACGCTTCCTCTTCATCATCACTTGCGGACGGACTGATCTCTTCCTGGGTTTCATCGATATTGGCCAACCAATCGGGCAAATCGGAATCCTCGGTGGTTGGAATTTGGTTTAGAACAACGAGAGGATCATCTTCAATATCAATTTGGTCTAGCGCGTCTCTTGCTTCGTCGGAGGCTGTTTCTCCTGCCAAAACATCGGTTTGGGGCGGGCCTAATTCTTCCATCCAATCCGGCAGTTGTTCTTCTGTCAGCGGCGTGTCATCTTCCGCTGTGGTTTGCTGGTCACTGCTTAAAACGTTGGTTTGTGGTGGACCAAGCTCATCCAGCCAGTCCATTTCAATTTCCGGCTCAGACGCTGGCGCCTCTTCCTGTGGTGGTTCGCTTGCTAAAGCGTCAGGCCAGTTTATTTCTGGCTCTGTTTCTTGTGCTGGTTCTGCCAGCATGGTTGTGCCTTCCAGCCAGGAGATGTCGGCGTCTTCGGTGTCTGTTTCGTCATCCAGTGAATGAAGCCATTCTGTTACCCCGATGTCTTGAGATTGGTCGGCGGGTTCTTTGGGTTTTGCCTCGGTGCTGGGTTGACTGAGTGATTCCAGCCAGTCCAGATTGTCGTCTTCTGCTTCTTCGTAGGCAGGGGAGTCGATTTCTGCTCCCTGGTCGGATGTGGTGGCGGCCAGCCAGTCTGGCAGGTTTGTTTTGCCTTGACCGAATTGTGCCAGGAGATCGGCCGTTTCAGAGCCTTTTCCTTCGCTTTCTTCGCGATCTAGAAGTGCCTGATAATGTTCTGTTGTGATGATGGTTGGGGCGTGGATGATGGGATCATCTTGTTCAGAGTCGATTAGCCAATCAGGTAAATCGTCGGTGTCCCGGTTTTCTGGTGTTAAATCTTCGAGACGGGGTAAATTCTCACTGTCTACGGTTAGGTTATCTTCTGAAGGAAGCGTGCTGCTTTGTCCTGTTTTGAGCCAATCTGGTACGGCGTCTGGGTCAAGTTCGCCCGTATCCCCGGGTTGGCGGGTGGGCAAGGTAAAGGCTTTTAAGCCGGGGGCGTTTTCTGTGGTGTCTTGCTCTGGTTCAATGCTTCCGGTTTCTGAAATGAGGCGTGCCCCGCAGTTGTCGCAGTAAAGTCTGTCGTGGGGGTTGGGGGTTTGGCAGCGTGGGCAGATGATTTTTGTACTTTGAGGCAGCTTTGCACCGCAGTTGCTGCAAAATTTGCCGCCAACCGGGTTTTCAAAGTGACATTCTGTGCAGTGAATGGTTTGTTCGTTCATTTTTGATACGGCCGTTCTGTGCCAGCTAAAATCCGAATACTCAATACAATCGTGCCCAGGGCAATGCCAATTAACAGCCCACGCATACCAGACAAGAGTACAACATTATTCAACCAGAATCGAACCTGTTCCAGGACATTTTTCAGTCCGGCGGGCAGCAAGCCGCTGTATGTGATGGTACCAATTAATAATGCTGTCAGTGCAGAGATGAGAAACAGCCATGACCATCTTGACGGCTGCTGTTTAATCAATTGAAATCCGGTTGTGAGCAAAAACACAGCCATGAGTGCGCTCAGGCTGGCTTCTAGCGGTGTTTGAATCCAGGTGAATATCGTGTGGATGCCTGTATTTTGTCCACTGCCGGTCAGCGAATCTGCTGCGGCAACGACAAAGACAAAGACCATGCTCAAAACGAGGACGCCGCTGTAAATGTTTCTTTGGCGGAAAAAGCGGTTGAAGTGGACTGCCAGTAAATTTAAGATACCGAGCAGGAGGGCGATGGCTGTGAGCAAACCCACCCAGCCGGTAATGATATTGGCCAGTGCCGGGATGGGGATGACCAGGGCCATCAATGTGATGATGCCAAATGAAATTGCCACTGCCAGGGGGAGTGTTCTTTTAATAAACATGGGTTATCCGGCAATTAATTTAATGAGCAGTGCTACCAGAATGCCGCCTGCGGTGACCCAGCGTAAGATGTCTTGTACTTGCAGGCTGGCACGTTGTGAGGGTGATCCGTCTAAATATGCGCTTGCGGCTAACAGTTCTTCACCAATGAGGAGGTTGGGGGTAACGGCCGTTGCCACTGCCAATGTTGTCGGGTCTACAGAGCCAATGACCTGTGCCACACCCTTTCGGTTGGCGGCTTCTGCCATAATGATCATTTCTGGGCCAAAGCGGCCAACCATGACGTTGCTGATAATTTTGTGCTGGTGAATGTTAACGGCCGTGCCGCCCGCATAAGCAATTGATTCATTTTCAGCCGCCACAAACTGCACCCCTTCCATCTTTTTGTCCGGCTTGCGATTAACCACGTCATAGGCATAGCGCAAACTATCTTCTGCCGCCAAAAGAAGCGTGCCATCTCCAACTGTTGTAATGGGGGGAATGCCGCTGGCACAGCCATCCTTGGCAAGATGGTCAAGTACAGAGAGGGCTGCGGCACTGATTGGATTGGCCTGGCTGGTCAAGCTGCCTTGCCCGACAGTCAAGTGCAGGCGGCTGCCGCTTTCGATGGCCTGCCCAACCTGACCGCTCAGTGCCTTCATGCTGACTAACGGCCGGAGCGCTGTGGCATTGGCCTGCCGAAGCCGCCTTGTATATAAGTAGAGCAAGGCAACCACAATGATAAAAATGCCTGTTATCAGCACAAGTTCCATGAATTAGTTCCTGTTCGCCAGGCGCTGAATCAAGCCGGATACGGCCGTTGGCTGTTCTAGCAGCTGTGCGGTTTGTCGAATTTTATCCGCAGGTAAAAATAGCGAGAGAGCTGGTTGTGCTACCCATAGCAGCTGCCCACCCAGGTAAGCCAGCGGTTGACCCGCTTCCAAAACGATTAACGCGGGCAGCCGCAAACCCCGGCGGCATAAAAAATCAACCACCTCATTGAGGAAAGTGTCATGTTCTTGTTCGTTTTGTGTCATGACACATCTGCATCCAATACACCATCATTTAGTAAACATAAGTTATGTTGACGTAACATAAAGTTAGAAAGAGTATAACACGTTTACTATGGCCTGCAAAGCACGCAAAAGCGGCCGGGCGCTTGTAGGAACAGGGTTGGTGCGTATAATCCCCCTCAGTTTGAACCGAACGATACTGACTGAATTTTTCATGAAAAAACGGAGTAATTTATGCGGGTGAAGGTGATTTTGAACCCCACTTCTGACAAGGGGCGGGCTGTTCAATATGCAGACAAAATTGTGGAATGGGCACGGCCGTTTGGGGGTGTAGACCTGGTACAAACCAATGCGCCCGGACACGGCCGTACCCTGGCACGAGAAGCAGCCGAGCAAGGGTATGATTTGGTTGTGGCGGCCGGCGGCGATGGCACTGTGCATGAAGTCGTCAATGGCCTGGTTCATGGCAGCCACGCCGCTGTGCCATTGGGGGTTATTCCGATTGGCTCTGGCAATGATTTTGCTTTTGCACATGGCATTGCAATGGATGTGCAAACGGCCGTTTCCCAACTGTTTACCGGCACATTACAGCCCACCGACCTGGCCAGAGTGGAAGACGAACACGGCCGTTACCGCATTCTGCACAACAACTTTGGCGTTGGTTTCGATGCCATCGTTCTTATACGCACCCACTCCATTACACGCATACACGGCTTTGCCATGTACCTGCTGGCCGTGCTGCAAACCATCGCCTTTTACTACCAAACGCCCAAAGTAACCCTGCACTTTGACGGCGAACGCATTGACCAGGCCATTCTCTTTTTAACGGCAGGTATTGGCCCGCGGCACGGCGGCGGCTTTATGCTAACGCCAGACGCCAACGTGCAAGATGGCCTCATTGATAGCTGTACCGTTAACCCCATTGGCCGCCTAACCATGCTGCGTATGCTGGTGCAGGCAATCAAAGGGACACACATTCATTCCCGCCATGTCACCATGCGCAAAAACAAGGAAATTCTCATTCGGGGCAACACGCCGCTGCCTATTCACATTGATGGTGAACTGTTTGCGCATTTTAACGACAATGTGAAAGAAGTGAGCATTACCACGCTTCCGTCAGCTATTCAGGTGATGGTTCCGGGAGCAAAGAGCGAAGGGTGACAGGGTGACAGGGTGATGGGAGCCTGCTGCCTGCAACCTGCCACTTGCTGCTTAATCATCAATTTTTATTTTTACAGGAGAAAACAACATGCGCTCGCTAGAACAGGCTTTGATGGATCATGAACTGATTGTGCTTTGGGTGATTGGTGAGTGGTGTGACCTGGACTTGAGCGGGACAGATAAGACGCACAGTGTTAAGGCCGTGGCTGAAGCACTGACCAATCTGGATTTGCGGCAGGAAATGCAATATCTGGCTCCGGAGGAAACGGCCGTTTTGCAAGACCTGATCGCGGCGGGTGGCAAAATTGCAGTTGCCACATTAACCAGAAAGCATGGCGACGTACGTCTGATGGGGCCGGGACGGCTGGAACGGGAGGAACCCTGGTACGACCCCATCAGCCCGGTTGAATCGCTGTGGTATCGTGGGTTTATTTACCGGGGATTTGATGAAACGGCCGAAGGCCTGCTGGAGTTTTACTACATTCCCAATGAGCTGTTAGCCCAATTTCCAGAAGCCCAGGCACCTGCACCCAAAATCATCAAAGAGTCAGCCGACGTGACATTTTTGCCTGTGCCGCCGCCGGAGAAGTGGCAAACGGCCGTTTCCGATGCCGTAGACGATTTGACAGCCATTCTGGCCCTTGCCCAACGAACTGCCCTCAAAGCCGACAAACTGGACAAACTCAACCAGGTGCTGCTCAACCCGGACCGCGAAAGGCGCTCGCTGCTGGTGACATTAGCCCGCGAGATGGGCATGCTCAAGCAAAGCGAAGCCGGTATTCGCCCCACACGGGCGGCCGTAGATTGGCTGCGTGCCGGACGGGAAAGCCAACTGCGGGCGCTGGCTGATGCCTGGAGCAACAGCGCGTGGAATGAACTGCGCCATACGCCTGGTTTGCGCTGCGAAGGGGAAGGCTGGCAGAACGACCCCATTTTGGCGCGCACGGCGCTGCTAGACCATTTGAGCCGGGAGGATAGCTGGTTTAGGCTGGACGATTTGGTGGCTTATATGAAGGTGAATGAGCCGGATTTTCAGCGGCCAGATGGCAATTATGATACCTGGTATGTGCGCGATGTGGCGGAAGATGTTTATTTGAAGGGGTTTGAAAGCTGGGAGCGTGTGGAAGGCAGATTGCTCCGTTTTTTGGTGCAGGGGCCGATGGTGTGGCTTGGGTTGATGGAAACGGCCGTTTCCGCTGGCAGTACGCTCTTTCGTTTGACGGGGCGGGCATTGGCCTGGCTGACCAACCAGCCCGTGCAGGATGACGAGGTGAAAGTGCCGCTGGTGGTGGAAGCAAACGGCCGTTTAATTGTGCCCTTTAACGCCGACCGCTATCAGCGTTTTCAGGCGGCACGCATTAGTGAACCGGAACCTGTGGCCGCCAACAAACCTTTTTCTTACCGCCTGACACCGGCATCATTGGCCGCCGCCAAAGAGGAAGGCATTGCTGCCGACCGGATTTTGCAATTTTTGCAAGAAGCCAGTGGACGGCCGTTACCGGTTAGTGTGAAGCGGGCCATTAGCCGTTGGGCAGAACGGGGTGTGGAAGGGCGGCTGGAAACGGCCGTTGTCCTGCGGGTGCGCGACAAAGCCATTTTAGACACACTGCGCCAAAACCCTAAAACCCGCGATTTCATTGCCGAAAGTTTAGGTGACCTGGCAGCCATTATCCGGCGAGACAAGTGGCAGACGTTTCAATCTGTGGTGGCGGAACTGGGGTTGTTGTTGGATAGTGATGTTGAGGATTGATGGTTAAAGATTGAAGATTAAATAATTGAAGATTAAAGATTGAAGTGTTGTATTCATTAATCATCAATCCATTAATCGTTAATTTTTTAAGGAAGGACAATGTCGTTTTTTAAGAAACCCAAACCCATGCCAGATGCTGATGGATTTTATCCGGCGGCGAAGCTGCATGATGTACAGGCTGGCCGAATGACGGCCGTAAAAATTGCTGGCAAGGCCATTGCCCTGACGGTGTGGGATGGGGATGTGTATGCGTTTACGGCCGTTTGCCCCCATGCGGCCGCCAACCTGACCGGCGGGGAAATAAACCGGTGGAAGGTGACTTGTCCTGACCATGACTACTGCTTCGACATTCGTAACGGCCGTATCCTTTACCCCGCCGACGAAATGATGCGCCTGAAAACATACCCCGTTAAAGTTGCCAACGGCCAAATTTTGGTAAAGGTCAATTAATGCGCCGTTGGCAAGCTGCCAGTTCAGTCCTGTTTCTTTTTCTGACGGCCGTACTCCTCATCTGGCAGTTTTTTGCGCCCCAACAAACTCCATCTGTGCGGGGCAAAACCCATGCCCTGCCCCTGGCCGCCCCATTGACCCCTGCCCAACTGAATGCCCAAAACGCCGCCTTGTCTCATCCTTTGGTGCAGGCGGCAACGGTTGGCCGTCAAAGCGAGTTGTTTGAAATTCAACGAGTGGGGCTTCATTACCCGCCCGGATTTGCACCCTGCTCGGATGGGGGCTGCCGGTTGGTGCAATTTTACCGTTTTGATGATGACAGCACGGTAACGGCCGTTGTGGACAGCCAAAACCGGGTAACGGCCGTTTACACACTGACAGGCGCTCAACCCGGCATCAGCCGCCAACAGGCTGACCGCGCCATTCGTCTGGCAATGGACGCACCGGAAGTGGCGGCGGCATTGGGACATGCGCCAACGGCCGTTGATATGGCCCCGGTTCCGGCAGACCTGGGCGGTTCGGCCTGTGCCAGCGGCCATTTGTGCGCCGGACCGACATTCCGGGTGGGTAACCGCATTCTTTGGGCGGTCGTCGATTTAACGGCAGGCGAGGTGGCTGGCATTAACTGGACGGATGTGTCTCCAGACGGCCGTTTTCAGCCGGCTGTAACTGCCGGGGCTGGCTGTCCGGCCCCCGGCATGGTAAACCGCGATGGTTGGACGCTGGCTTATGAAACGACGGCCAGTGATGGCTTGTTGGTGAAGGATGTCACTTTTGGCGGTGTGCCGGTTTTAACCAGTGCCAAGCTGGCGGAATGGCATGTGGATTATAACGGCACGTATACCTATGCCGGTTTTGTGGATGTGACTGGCTGTGGCAATGGCGGCGGAGGATTTCCCATTGCGCCGTATGGGGAAACGGCCGTGCTGGATTTGGTGGAAAACAGTGCGGTGGTGGGCTTTGAGGTGGTGCAGGATTTTCGCATGAACAGTTGGGGGGCGGCGTGTAATTACCGCTATGAGCAGCGTATGCAGTTTTGGGCAGACGGCCGTTTTCGGGTGGTTGGCGGCGCATATGGCCGGGGCTGTGGCGATTTTCCCGTGTACCGGCCTGTGCTGCGCATTGATGTGGCTGTGGCTGGGGATGGCGGGGACACGGCCGCTTTTTGGGATGGGGCGCAGTGGCAAACGGCCGTTACCGAAACCATTCGTCTGCCCGAAGAGACACATTCCACACCCCAAGGGTACGCAGGCCGGGTGCTGGACAGCAGCGGCAAAGGCTATTTCATTGTGCCGGGGCAGGGGCAGTTTGGCGATGGCGGGCGCGGCGACAACGCTTTTTGGTATCTCACCCGCTACCATGATGGCGAAGGCGGTTTTGATTTGCCAAACCTGGGTACGTGCTGCCAGGATGATGCCACACAAGGGCCAGAAGCGTTTGTGGATGGGGAAAATGTGGTTGGCGAAAACATAGTGCTGTGGGTTGTGCCCCAGTTAGCCACAGACGCCACACTGGATGATGGCACAGGCTACTACTGCTGGACAGTTAGCGGAGAGCCAAACCCGGAAAGTTACCCCTGTTTTGCCGGGCCAATGTTTGTGCCGTTTGAGATAACGTACACCCAACACCTGTTTTTGCCGCTCCTTTGGAGGTAACCGTAAACCGTGAGCCGAAAACCGATTACGGATTGCGGATAACGGTCTACGGTGTAAAGGTGAAAGTCGCGGCAGTTTGCTGCGCTTGCCCGCTCCGATCTCCTTAATTAACCCAAGTTGCTGCCTGTAGTTTACTTTTTCACCATGTTTGCGCTTTTGGAGTTTGGACGCAGATTTTCAGGATTAACGCAGATGATTGGCTCATCTGGTGGCAGGTCGCAAGCTGCAGGCAGCAAGTCGCTATTTCCTGAAGTAACTTGCCACATGCAACCTGCCACTTGCCACAAAAGTTGTCATTCGCGGAAATTCGGGTTAATTCGCTGCCAGATATTATTGGTGGCAGCTTGAGTTAATTACAAGACCCGGATTGAGGGTTTGGTGTGTTGGGTGTGTTTAGAATGGCGGGCAAGTAAGCGAAGAAATTCGCCGCGCCGCTGGTGGCGTTGATGGTGGCAATGGTTTGTTCTACTGGGGCATCCAAAATACCGGCGCTTTGAAAACATTGGTAATGGAAATTTGCGCCGACTGCGCCGCTTGCCTGGTAATATTGGGCATAGTCGTGTTTGACCCCCGGTAGAGAAGGTTCATATTGGTGGCTGACACCGCAGGCATTTAGCTGCTCGTGCAGGGTTTGGTTGGGTGCTTTTTGGGCGTTGTCCTGGGAACCGACAACCAGCCGGATTTGCAGACCGTTTTGCAGGATGGCGCTGCGGTTTGTGGCCAGAATGGTGGACATGCGGTCTTCAACGGGGTGGGGGCCTTTGTAGTAGTTGTTGATGGGGACTTCTTCGTAGCCCGCCCCGGCGTAGGCAACAACAGAGCAGAACATTTCGGAATGGTTGAAGGCCAGTTTGAGTGCGCCGCGCCCACCCATGGAGAAGCCTTCTATGGCACGGCCGTTACCGTTGGCAATGGTGCGGTAAGTCGCATCGACAAAAGGAATAACTTCGTTGATGATGATGCTTTCCGACTGGATGGGAAAATCAGAATTTGGGCCATGAAACTGGTCTTTGAAATCGTTGTAAAAGCTTTGTGCGCCGCCATTCACCAGCACCACAATGGCATTGGGCACGGGTAAATTGTTGGTTGAGGCTGTTCCTTCAATCATGCCCATCAGGCCGCTGTTTAAGTTGGGAAAGTAGGAGAAGTAGTTGTTTTCGTCCCCATTGAGGCCGTGCAGAAAGTAGATGACGGGGTAGCGTTTGCCTTGATTTTGGGGCAGGTTGTAATCTGGCGGGGTGTAGACGTTGAGGCCAACGATGTTGTAGGGGGCTTTGAGGTATTGGCTGGTAAAGGTGTGGTGGGTTACGTAGTTGGGCAGGCCGCTGGTGGGGGAGTTCCAGTATTGGCTGGGGTTGTTGATGTTGAGGCCGCCGTTTTGGGCAATGGCTTTGTGGGTGGTGGTTACGGCCGTTACCGCTGCCACCATAATGACGAACAACAACAAACAGACAACTGTTTTGGTTTGGGGTTTGGTATACATAAAGTTCCCCTCCTTCTGAAAAAATAAAGATTAATGATTGATAGATTAAAGCAGACGGCAGGTTGTTTGCTGCTTGCCGCTTGCATACCTGCCACGCTTCTGTTTATGGTGAAATAGACTCGTTTCCGGCAACATCCTAACAGAGGGCAAATGGCCTCCGAATAGTCCTTGAGTCCTGTTTGAGTGTATTTTAAGTGAAAAAACAGGGATTTGAAGCAGGGGAATGATGAAAAAAATAAAGCATGAAACATGAATGGTGAATGAGTTTGCAGTGTGGATGGGGCATTGTGTCCCGTGCCCCACCCACTATTTGGGGAGGCGTTACGGCCGTAACCGGTACACCGTGCCCCCATTGCTAAAACTCAACACATACAGCTCCCCATTCACATCTTCACCAAAGCTGGAGATATTCTCCAACTGCTCCCGCACCCGGTTCACCGTCCAGGAGCCGTCCGGGTTGGGGAAAGCCGCCCAGGTCACCCCGGTGCAAAAGTCGGCAAAAAAGTAGTTGCCCTGCCAGGTGGGGTACTCCTGCCCCCGGTAGACGTAGCCGCCAGTGACAGAACAGCCCTGAGTGTGGTCATAGTCGAAAAAGGGCAAGGTCAGTCCCGTTTGGCTGCAACTGTCGGCGTTGTAGCAGTGTGTGCCTTCCATAATGTTCCAGCCGTAGTTGATGCCTGCGGCCCCGGCGGGAACCCGGTTGACTTCTTCGTAGAGATTTTGCCCGACATCGGCCAGATACAGGTCGCCGGTGAGCCTGTCGAAGCTGAAGCGCCAGGGGTTGCGCAGGCCAATTGCCCAAATTTCGGCACGGCCGTTTCCGGAGGCCACAAACGGGTTGTCGGCAGGCACAGCATAAGCCGCACCGTTCCCTTCATGGTCAACATCCAGCCGCAGCAGTGCGCCCAGCAGGGAGTTGGCGTTTTGGCCGTTGCCTTGCGGGTCGCCCTGACTGCCGCCATCACCCATGCCCACATACAGGTAGCCATCCGGGCCAAAAGCCAGGTGGCCGCCGTTGTGGTTTTCGTAGGGTTGGGGGATGGTGAGCAGCACGACTTCGCTGCTGGCATCGGCGCGGTTGGGGTTGTTGGGGTCTACCTGATAGCGGGCGATGATGGTTTCGCCGCTGCTGCCGCTGTAGTTGATAAAGAAACGGCCGTAACCGACATGCGCCGGGTTGTTGAACTGGGGATGAAAGGCCAGCCCTAGCAAACCCTGCTCGTTGGCGTTAGAGTTCACCTTGTTTTGAATATCGAGAAACGGGTCGGGTAGAAGCTGGCCGTTTTGGTAAATGTAAATTGTGCCTGTCTGCACGCCAATGAACAGGCGATCATCACCGGCGTGGGTGAGGATGGTTGGGCGGAAGAGGCCGGTTACGATGGGTTCAAAAGAGACGGCCGTTACCGGTTCCGCCGGGATGGGGGTGTTGGTCGGTACAGGAGTGGCCGTGGGGGGGATGTCGGTGGGGATGGCTGTGGCTGCTTCTGGTGCAGGGATGGTGTTGGCGGGAACGGCCGTTGCGGTGCTGGTTGGCGGTGTGGTTGGGGAAACGGCCGTGACAATAACCGGCGTTATCCCCGATTCCGCCACGTCAGGATTTCTGCCTATACAACTGGTTAC